>CADCUW010000380.1 GCA_902805985.1 uncultured Rubrobacteraceae bacterium | reverse complement strand
TCGAGCCCGGGCCCCTGCTCACCACCGCGGGACTCCTGATCGCGGTCGCCGGCCTCGCAAAGAGCGCCCAGGTGCCCTTCCACTTCTGGCTGCCGCGCGCGATGGCCGCCCCCACGCCCGTCTCCGCGTACCTGCACTCGGCCGCGATGGTGGCCGCCGGGGTGCTCCTGCTCGGGCGCGTCTACCCGCTCCTTCAGAAGAGCGAAGTTCTTCTGGACGTCCTCCTTGTCGTCGGCTTCCTCTCGATGGCCGTCGGCGGCGTGCTGGCGTTGACGCGTGACGTCCTCAAGCAACTGCTCGCCTACTCCACTGTAAGCCAGTACGGCTACGTGGTGGTGATGTACGGCCTCGGCGGCGAGTACGGGGCCGTCGGCGCCTCGTTCTACGTCCTGGCCCACGCCCTCTGCAAGAGCGCCCTCTTCCTCTCCGCCGGCACGGTGACGGAGGCTACAGGCCGGGACCGGCTCTCCGGCCTGGGCGGGCTCTACGAATCCATGCCGCTGCTCGCCGCGGGGAGCGGGGTCGCCGCCGCGGGCCTCGCCGCCCTGCCGCTCACCGTGGGTTTCTTCAAGGACGAACTCTTCTTCGCGGCGGCCCTGGAGCGGGGGCCCGTCTTCGCCGGCCTCGCGGTCCTTGGCGCCGCGCTCACCTTCGCCTACGCGTGGAGGTTCTGGGGCGGGATCTTCCTCGGAATATCGGACGCGGAGGCGGAACCTCAGCCGGGGGTCCTCGTCCTGCCCGTCGTCGCGCTCGGGGGTCTCGCGCTTCTCGGCGGCATCCTCGTCGGGCCTTACCTGGGCCTCGCCCTGTCGGCCGGCTCCGACTCCCTGGGAGCTTCGGCCAGCGTGGGCGCCGCCTACCACCTCGACGCCAGGCCGGAGAACCTGATGGCGCTCGCGGCCTACGGGCTCGGGGTCGTGATCATAACGCTCAGGCCGCTCTGGTCCGGGGCGGCGCTCGCCCTCTCGCGGCTCGGGGAGCGGGCCGGGCCGGGGCGGTTGTACGCGCTCGGGCTGCGGGGGCTGAACGGGCTCTCGGACCGGGTGCACCGGGCGGAGGCGCGGGACCTTCGCAGCCGGGTGGCGGCGATACTCCTGCCCGGTGGCATCCTCGTCGGGGCCGGCATCCTCATAACGCCGACCGGCGGGACCTACAGGGTGGGGGTGATCCAGGTCGGGGACATCCCCCTGCTCCTGGCGCTCGTGCCGGTCGCACTCGCGGCCCTCACGACGACCTTCACCAAGCGCCACGTCACCCTGGCCCTGGTGCTCTCAAGCGCGGGGTTCGTGCTCGCCCTCGTCTTCGCGTTCTTCGGCGCGCCGGACGTGGCGCTCGTGGCGGTCCTCGTCGAGACCGTGCTCACGCTGCTCTTTCTCGGGACCCTGCGGCTCGTACCGTACGAGGTGCTCCACCGCCAGGCCGGACTCCCGACGGAGAAGCGGGGGCGCAAGGTCTTTTTCGCGGCCGTCGCCGGCGCCTCGACCTTCGCCGTCGTCTGGGCTACGCTCTCGAGGCCAGCCCCCGAGAGAAGCGTCTCTGAGGAGCACCTCAGGCTCACCCCCGACGCCCACGCCGGGGACGCCGTCACGGCTATCCTGGCCGACTTCCGCGGGCTTGACACTTTGGGTGAGATCTCGGTCGTCGCCCTCGTCCTGCTCGCCGTCGTCACCCTGCTCCGGGGCGGGCGGCTCCGGTGACGAGCACGATGACCCGGACTGTGGCGCGGCTCCTCCTGCTGCCGACGCTCGTGACGGCCCTCGCCATCCTGGTCAAGGGCTACACCCAGCCCGGAGACGGCTTCTCCGCGGGGGTCGTGGCCTCCCTCGGGGTGCTCCTGCAACTCATGGTCTTCGGCCGCGAGGAGGCCGAGAAGATACCGGGCGTGCGCCGGGCCGGGACGCTGGCGTTCGTGGGCCTGCTGGCAGCACTCGGGCTCGCGGCCTTGCCGCTGCTCATGGGAGATCCGGTCCTGACGCACTACCCGCCGGTCGGGGCCAAGGTGCTACATCTCGGGACGCTCGAGTTCATAACGGCCGTGCTCTTCGACTGCGCCGTCTTCCTGCTCGTCTTCGGCTTCGTCGTCGGGACGGTCGGCGCGATCTCGCGCACCGTAGAAGACGCGGACGAACGGGGAGCCCCTTGATACTCGTGCTCTCGCTCGTCATCGCGGTCGTCTTCGGGTCGGGGGCGTTCCTGATCCTGCAGCGCGACCTCTTCCGGGTGGTGGTCGGCATCGTGCTCATCTCCAACGCCGCGAACCTCTTCATCATCTCGGCTGGCCTGACGCGCGGGGAGCCCCCCATCTACCCGCTGCCGGAGAACACCCCCATCGCAGACCCCCTGGTGCAGGCGATGGCGCTAACGGCCATCGTGATCAGCTCCAGCGTCGCCGCCCTGCTCCTGAGCCTGGTCTACCGCCTCTACCTGGCCCACGACTCCGTGGACATCGAGGACCTCTCGGCCGCCGAGAGGCGCGAGGCCGAGGCGCTCGAACGCGGCGAAGACCCCGGAAAGGAAGAGGAGCCGCGGAGGGACCCGGCGGACGTCGAGCTTCGAGAGGACACGCGGTGACGGGTGCCACGCTCCTGCCGCTCGCCGTCCTGATCCCGTGGACTCTGGCCGCCGCCCTCGCCCTCGCCGACGGGCGCCGCCCGCTTGTCGGCTGGATCTCGGTGGCCGGCCTCGGCGCGGGCTTCGCCTGCGTGATCGGCCTGACCTTCGTGGTGCTCGGCGGCGGGCCGGTCGAGATGACGGCCGGCGGGTGGCCCGAGGGCGTCGGCATTACGCTCAGGGCCGACGCCCTCGGGGTGACGTTCGCCGCCGTCTCCGTCGGGGTGATCCTCGTCTCATTCGTCTACGAGGTGCTCGGCGGGGTTCGCTCCCGGACCTTCCCGGCGCTGGTGGCGTTCCTGGCCGCGGGGCTAACGGGGCTCTTTCTGACGGGGGACGCGTTCAACTTCTACGTCTTTTTCGAGATCTCCATGACCGCCGCCTACGCGCTCACCGGCTACCGGGAGAAGGACTACCAGGTGCGGGCCGCCTTTATCTTCGCCGTCATAAACCTGCTCGGCTCCGTCATCTTCCTTATAGCGGTGGCCGCCCTCTACCACGTCACGGGAACCCTGGATATGGCGGTCATGGCAGAGAGGGTGGCCGTGGTGCGGCCGAGCTCGATCATCTCGATAGCCGTCGCCGTCTTCGTGGCCTTCTCGCTGAAACTCGGCCTCTTCCCTTTCCACTTCTGGCTGCCGGCCGTCTACGTCGGGAGCCACGCGCCGGTCGCCGCCATCCTCTCCGGCGCCCTGGCTAACATCGGGGGCTACGGCCTCTTGCGCTTCGGAGCCGGCGTGCTGCCGCGGGAGCTAGAGCTCGGCACGGCGGCCGTCCTCGTGCTCGGCACGGCGAGCATCGTCTACGGGGCGCTCCAGGCCATCTCTCGCCGGGATACGGCCGAGGTGCTCGCCTACTCGGCGATAGGCCAGGCCGGCTACATCCTGGTGGCCATAGGCATCGGGGGCCCGGTCGGGTACGCCGCGGCGGTCGTCTACGCGGTCGTCAACTCCCTCAACAAGGCCCTGCTCTTCCTGGCGGCCGGCGCGGGCGGGCGGCTCGTAGGCGCCGCGTTCGCGGTCGGCGCGTTCAGCGTCGTGGGCGTGCCGCCGGCCGTCGGCTTCATCGGCAAGCTGGCGATGTTCCGGGCGAGCGTGGGGGCCGGCAGCGTCGCCCTGACCGTCCTGATCTTCCTCGGCGGCGCCCTCTCTTTTGTCTACGCCTTCCAGGTCTACCAGCGGGCCTACTGGACGCCGGAAGATGGTGGGCGAAAGGCCAGCCCGCGCCCCGTGCGGGCCCTCGTCGCGCTCCTGGCCGGCCTGCTCCTCGCGGCGGGGCTCTGGCCCGAGCCGCTTCTGGCGCTCGGCGAGGCGGCGGCCGGCGTTCTGGTAGGGGGACGCTGATGGGCCGCTTCGTCCTCCCGCTCATCCTGCTCACCCTCGTCTACGCGCTGGTGCTCGGGAGCTTCTACCCGGCGGATCTCGCGCTCGGGGCGGTCCTCTCCGGCGGTCTGCTCTACTTCTTGCACCCCTTCGTCATGCCCGGGGGGGCTGGGCCCGGGGGCGTCTTCGGGCGCGTGGTTGGGTTCTTCCCCTTCGTCGGCGCCGTGGCGCGCGACGTGGCGGTCGGGACTTGGGAGGTGACGCTCGTGACGCTGCACGCGAGGCCGCTCGGGAGGTCCGGCATCGTGGCCATCCCCGTGGGCGAGAGAAGCGAGACGGGGGTGGCGGTCTCGGCCCTGGTGGCCACCCTGTCGCCGGGGGAGGTGCTCGTCGGCCTGGACCGGGGGCGGGGCGTGATGCTGATCCACGTCATAGACGCCGCCGACCCGGAGGCGATCCGGCGCCGGCACGAAGATTTCTACCGGCGCTACCAGCGAAGAGTCTTTCCCTGAGATCTTTTAGGACGGAGGAGGTTACCTTGCACGAGATGGTCTTCTACCTGGCGGCGCTCTGGCTGACCGTACTCGCCACGGTCATGGTCGCGACCGTGATAAACGTGCGCTCGACGGCCGGGCGCATCCTGGCGCTCGACACCCTGACGCTCGTGCTGGTGGCCCTGCTGGCCCTCTACGGGGCCGCTGTCCGCTCGCCCTACTACCTGGACGCCGCGCTCATCCTCGCGCTGCTCGCCTTCGTGGGGACGGTCGCCGCGGCGCTCTACCACGGGGAGAGGAAGATCTTCTAGTGGGCCCGCTCCTCCCCTACCTCGCGGACGCGCTCGTGGTGCTCGGCGTCGCCGTGATGACCGTCGGCGTCTACGGGATAATCCGCCTGCCGGACACCTACGCCCGGCTCCACGCCGCGAGCAAGATCGTCTCCTTGGGCGTGGTCTCCCTGCTCCTCGCCTCGACGGTCACCGGGGACCCCGCGGTCTTCTCCAGGGTCGCCCTGATCTCGGCCTTCCTCCTCGTGACCACCCCGGTCTCCGCCCACGTCGTGGCCCGCGCCGCCTACCTGAGGGGCGAGGAGATGGAGGGCCGCGAGACGGTGGATGAGTCCGGCGACTCCGGCGACAGGCCCGCGGGAGGCGTCCCGCCGGGCTGACCGGGGAGGCCCCCGTCTGGTATAGAGAAGGCGTGGGCATAGCCGGGGACATAGCGCTCATCATGGTCGCCGCGTTCGTGGGCGGCATCATCGCGCGCCGCCTCGGGCTGCCGCTCATCCTGGGCTACATCCTGGCCGGCGTGATCGTCGGCCCGAACACCGGCGGCCCGACGGTAGGATCGGCCCACGACATCGAGCTTCTCGCCGAGATAGGTGTAGCCCTGCTCCTCTTCGCCATCGGGCTTGACTTCCCCCTGAGCGCGCTCGCGCCGGTCAAGAAGATAGCGCTTGTAGGCACCCCTATCCAGATGTTCCTGACCATAGCCCTCGGCTACGGCCTCGCCCAACTGCTCGGGCTCGGGTGGCACGAGGCGGTGTGGTTCGGGGCCCTCCTCTCGGTGTCGAGCACGGCCGTCGTCCTGAAGACGCTCTCGGAGCAGGAGGTGCTCGGAACTTTATCCAGCCGGGTCATCATAGGGATGCTCGTGGCGCAAGACATCGCGGTGGTGCCGTTGCTGATCGTCCTGCCCGAGCTCGGGAACGTGGCGGAGGGGCTCGCAGCACTCGGCGTGGCGGCGCTCGAGGCCGTCCTGTTCGTCGGGGCGATGGCGCTCTTCGGGACGCGGGTCTTCCCGTGGCTCATGGGCCGCGTCGCCAGGCTCAACTCGCGGGAGCTCTTCCTGATCTCCGTGGTCGCCACAGGCCTCGGCGTCGGCTACGGGACCTACATCTTCGGCCTCTCCTTCGCCTTCGGGGCCTTCGTCGCCGGCATCGTCCTCTCCCAGTCCGACTACAGCCACCAGGCCCTCGCCGACATCGGCCCCTTGCGCGACGTGTTCGCCATGCTCTTCTTCGTCTCCGTCGGGATGCTCATAGACCCGGCGTTCCTGCTCGCCTCCGCCCCGGTCGTCCTCGCCGTCGTGCTCACCGTGTTCGTCGGGAAGGGTTTGATCTTCGCCGGCGTTGCGAGAGCATTCGGGTACGTGAACATCGTCCCGTTCGCCGTCGGCCTCGGCCTCTTCCAGGTCGGGGAGTTTTCGTTCTTGCTCGCCCGGTCGGGGAGGAGCGAGGGTGTGATCTCCTCCAGCACCTACTCCATCGCCCTCACCACCGCCGTCGTCACGATGGCCCTGACACCCTTCGCCGCCCGCGCGGCGTCCCCGCTCTACGCCCGCTGGCGCAGGCGGTTCCCGGCGCCGGCGCCGAAGACGGTGGACCTGCCCGGCGAGGAGCTCGCGGACCACGTCGTGATCGTCGGCTTCGGCAGGGTCGGGGGCTTCGTCGCCAGGATGCTCGCACGCCTGGACCAGCCCTTCGTCGTCGTTGACGTGGACCCCGGCAAGGTCGAGGTCGCGAGGAATGAAGGGATACCGCTCGTCTACGGCGACGCCGCCGCGGAGCCCGTGCTGGAGGCGGCGAAGATAAGGAAGGCGAGGATGGTCGTGCTAGCCACCTCCGACGCCGTGGGGTCCCGGCTCGTGGTCGAGCGGGCAAAGGCCCTCAACCCGCACGCGCGCATCGTGGCCCGCTCGGCCGGCGAGGAGCAGCTCGAAGACCTCGGACGGCTCGGCGTCTACGAGGCGGTCCAGCCCGAGTTCGAGGCGGGCCTCGAGCTCGGGCGGCAGGCCCTCATGAGCCGGGGCTTCGGGGCCGCGGAGGTGCAGCGGTTCTCCGACGGCGTGCGCCGCGAGCTGTACGCCCCGATCTCCGACGGGGACGGCGGCGACGAGGGCCTGGCCCGGCTCCGGCGCGCCTCCAGGATGATAGAGAGCGACTGGATCGAGATCCCCAAAAACTGCGCCCTCTCCGGCCGCGCCATCGGCGAGCTCGGGGTCCGGGCGAAGACCGGCGCCTCCATCGTCGCCCTCGTCCGCGGCGACGAGGCCGTAACGAACCCTGGGCCCGGGCTGACGCTGGAGCCGGGCGACACGGTGAGCGTCGTCGGCACCGCCGAACAACGCGCCGCGTTTATCGCGCTACTCGACGGCTAGCGCCGGGCTGACGAGCGGGGCCCGAGGGGCGCGGCGTGCTAACCACGCCAGAACCCGGGTGTGAGGATGACGAGCACCGTGAACAGTTCGAGGCGGCCGAGGAGCATGAAGAAGGTGAGCAGGATTTTGGCCGAGGCGGGCAGGTCGGCGAAGAAGGAGGCGTCGCCGACGGGACCGAGGGCCGTGCCGGCGATGTTGATGCAGGCGAAGACGGAGCCGAAGGAGTCTCCGACGGGGATGCCGTGCAGGGTTAGGAGCATGGTCCCCGTAACGAGGGCGAGGACGTACACGAAGAAGAAGCCGAGAAACGTGACGCGAAGCCTCTCGGGGATCACGCGGTCGCCGAACCTGAGCAAGGTCACGGCCCGCGGGTGGACCATCTTGAAGATCTGCTGCCAGGCGTGGCCCGCCAGCAGCATGACCCGCACCACCTTGAGGCCCCCGCTCGTGGAGCCGGCGCTGCCCCCGACGATGATGAGCAGCACCAGGAGCCCCTGGCAGAAAGGGCTCCAAGCCTTCCAGTCGGCGGTCACGAAGCCGGTGCCGGTGAGCAGGCTCGCGCTCTGGAAGAGCGCGTCGCGGGTGGCCGAGAAGGCCGAGGCGCCGCCCGTATAGAGGGAGGCCGAGACCATCAGGGTGGACGCCGCGATGATGCCCAGAAAGACGAGGAGCTCGACGTTGCCGAGGGCGAGGCCCAGGCGGCCGCTCGCGGCCCTGAAGTACAGACCGAAGTTGATCCCCGAGAGGACCATCCCGGCCGTGATGGCGAGCTCGACGGCCACGGAGTCGAAGGCGGCTATAGAGTCCGTGCGGGTGGAGTAGCCGCCCGTCGAGACCGTCGTGAGCGCGTGGTTGACCGCGTCGAAGGGGCCCATGCCGGCCAGGAGGAGGGAGACGACGCCGCCGAGCGTCAGCAAGCCGTAGACGAGCGCCAGGATCTTGGCGGTGTCGGTGATGCGGGTGGTCAGCCGGTCGGAGACGGGGTCAGCCGCCTCCGCCGAGTACAGTTGCGACGCCCCGAAGCCGACCAGGGGGGCGACGGCCACGAAGAGGAGGACGATGCCGATCCCGCCGGCCCACTGGCTGAGGCTGCGCCAGAGCAGCAGGGAGGGCGCGACCTCCTCCGGCGTCCCTATCGTGGAGGCCCCGGTCGTCGTGAAACCCGCCATCGACTCGAAGAAGGCGTCCACCGGCCCCATCAGCCCGGAGATGACGAAGGGCGCCGACCCGGCCGCAGCGACCCCGACCCACCCGAGGGTCACGATGAGGTAGACGTCCCGCCCCGAGACGTAGGGCCTCTGGCTACGCGTGAGGAAGAAGACGGCCGCCCCCGCGGCGAGGGTCGCCAGCGCGGGGATGGCGAAGGCGAGCGTGTTGCCGTCGCGGACGAGCAGGGCGTAGAGGGTCGGGATCAGCATCGCGGCGCCCCCGGCGGCGTAGACCGCCCCGAGGGCGTTGGCGATCACCCTAGGGTGCAAAGAGCGCCTCTACCTCGTCCACTGCCGACCCCACCGTAAAGACCACGGCCTCGTCGCCGGGCGTGAGCACGTCACGGCCCGACGGTATAAGCACCGCCCCGTCCCGCAGGACCGCGCCGACGATGGCGCCCTTCGGGAAGTTGACCTCGGAGAGCGGGCGGTTGGCTATCCGGCAGCCCGCCGGCACGCCGAGGTCTATGATCTGGGCCCCGCTCTCGAGCAGCGTAACCGCGGCGATCTCACCCCGCCGGACGAACCGCAGGATGGCCCCGGCGGCCAGAAGCCGCGGCGAGACGGCGATGTCCACCCCGAGCGCCTCCGAGAGCGGGGCGAACTCCGAGCGGCTGATCCCCGCGACCGTCAGGCGGGCGCCGAGCGTGCGCGCGTTCATCGCCGCCAGCAGGTTGGCCCGGTCGTCTTCCGTGACGGCCACGAAGGCGTCCGTCGTGTCGACTCCTTCCGCGAGCAGGAACTCCCTTGAGACGCCCTCGTCCCTGAGCACGAGGCCCCTCTTGAGCTGGGAGGCGACGTGGCGGGCGAGGGCCTCGTCGCGCTCGACGACCTTTACCGAGATGCCGGCGCGCTCGAGTATCTGGGCCAGCAAGAGGCCGATGCGGTGGCCGCCCAGGATCATGACCTCCCTGACAGGCTCCGTGTCGGTGGCGACGGCCCCGACCGCCGCCGGGATGCTGCGCCGCCGCTCCCCGATCAGGAACACGTGGTCCCCAACCCTCAGCACGGTGCCGCCCGTCGGCACGAGCGGCTCCCCGCGCCGCACCACCCCGACCACGAGGCTATGCTCGGGAAGCTTCACGTCCTTGACCGCCCGGTCCACGGCCGGCGAGCCCTCCTTCAGGACCACCTCGGCGACCTGGATGGTCTTGCCGGCGAACGTCTCCACGTCCACGGCGCCGGGGGCCATGAGGGCCTCGAAGATCTCCTCCGCCGCCATCTGCTCGGTGTGGATGACGAAGTCTATCCCTAGGGTCTTGCCGGCGAACGTCTCCTGAGGATCGTAGTAGTCCGGGTTGTTGATGCGGGCGACGGTGCGCGCAACACCCTGCGCCCTCGCCGCCAGGCACGCGATGATGTTTGACTCGTCCGAGCTGGTGACGGCTATGAGGAGGTCGGATTTCTCGATCTCGGCCTCCCGCAGCATCTTCGGGCTCGCCCCGTTGCCGTGCATCACGAGGGCGTCCAGTTGCTCGGACATCCGCTCCACCAGGGCCTCGTCCTGATCTATCATCACGACCCTGTGGCCCTCGCCCGAGAGCATCCTCGCCGCGTTGAACCCGACCTCGCCGCCGCCCACGATCACTACCCGCACGTCCTCGCCTCCTCTCCGGTCGCGGGTCTCTCTCCGGATAGTCTACCGACGGCGGCCGTGTGGTGTCCGGACGCTTCGCGGACGGCCCCTGCGTCGATCGTATCGGCCCTATTCCTTCGGCCGGTACACCACCATGTCCGCGAGCCTGCCCGTCGGCTCGTAGTGGGTTTCGATGGCCCCGAGCATCTCGGGCGTCCAGCGATCCCTCTTTATGTCCCTGGCGAAGGGGGGCTCCCACATCATGACGACGGCGTACTCCTCGTCCCGGATGGTCTCGACCGCCCGGTCCTGGTTCCAGCCGTCGCGGGAGAGCTGGGTCATCTCGAAGGGCTGGAATTGTATGCGCTTGCCGTTCAGCGGCAACAGGCCCATGTGCTCATCCGTCAGGACAGGGCCCTCGGCGCCGGCGACGATGCGCGAGAGCTGGCGCACCTCCCGCTCCTGGTCCACTACGTAGTCCTGCAGGCCCGAGGGGACGAGGGAGGACTGGGCGAGGGCGAGGACCTGGAGGGCTAGAAGCGAGATCAGGACCGCCCTCAGGCGCGGACGCTCGCGCTGCCAGGCGATGAGGGCGCCGGTGGCCAGGCAGAGCGCCGCCGAGAGCTCCAGCAGGTAGTTGACGTCCGAGCCGACCTTGCCGACGAGCAGGGCCGAGGGGACGCTCAAAGTCAGGTAAGGCACGACGAGCCACCAGACCCCATCCCGCGGTGACCTCCACGCGAACGCGAGCCCGCCGAGCAGGAGCAGCGGGCAGGCGAGCCCCGCGCCGAGGGCGTTGAAGCTGACCCGCTCCCACCGGAAGTCGTTGATGTTGGCCGTCACGGTGTTGAGGAAGAAGCCGCCGTCGGTAGAGACGTTCAGCGCCGCGAACGAGGCGAGGCCGAGGCCGCAGCCTAAGCCCGCGAGCTCCAGCGCCCGGCGACGCTGCCCCTGCGCCAGCAGCCACACGAATGCCGTCAGCGGGGCCGCGAGCACGTACGTCTGGCGGGTCAGGACGGCGGCGACGAACAGAACGGCGGCGGCGAGCATCGCCCGGCGCCTCTGGGGCCAGCGGACGACGGCGAAGAGGCCGGCCCAGGAGAGGGCGAGGCCGAGGAGGTCGACCCGGCCGAGGGAGGACCAGCGCAGGACGTAGGGGATGGCGGGGAAGGTCAGGCCCGCGGCCATCGCGGCGATCCGATCCCGGGTAAGCGTGAAGAGGGTGAGGGCCACGAGGAGGGCGGTCGCGGCGACGCTTGCGAGCGAGATCAGCCGCCCGTACCACAACTCGGGACCGAAGAGCCACACGAACGGCGCCTGCACCAGCAGGTAGAACGGCGGGTAGTTGGAGATGGTGTAGGGCGCCCTCGCGAGGTCCGACGAGTAGATGCCCTCGAAGCTCGCGAGCCTCACCGCCTGGTCGAGCAGCGGGCCCTCCCCGTAGTTGAGCGGGAAGGGGAAGGCGAGCGCGTCCCACCCGTGGCGCAGAAAGAGCATGAGCGCCCAGCTCTGCGCCAGCAGCAGCACGGCGGTCGCCACGGCGGGTGCCACGGCGGGTGCCACGGCGGGTGCCACGGCGGGTGCCACGGCGGGCGCCACCCGCCGGGTCCTCGACGCCGTTCGCCCGTTGTCCGACGGGGTTTCACTCCTCCCCGCCACCGTCTGCTCACCGACAACGACGAGTCGCTGGTAGCCGAGGACGAGCGCGACGAGGGGCAGGGTAACGAGGACGGAGATCGCGGGCAGGAGGTCGTTCGGGAGCTCCGGCAGCACGGCCGCGACGGGCCGCAACCGCTCCACGAAAGCGGGGTTCCTGGCGAACAGGTACTGGTTCCAGGCGAAGACGAACGTCAGGACGGCGGTGGTAAGCACCCCGGGGGTCGCCACGGGCAGCATGAGGCGCCAGAAGGTCCCTGGCCCGTTCCCGTCCGCCCTGGCCGTCTCACCGAGCTCGGCCGGGAGCGCCCTGAAGTACGCCACGAGAAACCAGATGGAGAGCGGCAGCGCAAAGAGCAGGTCGGGGATGAGCATAGCCATGCGGCTCCCCGAGACCTCGAGAACCGCGGAGCGGACGAGCGGCGGGGCCACGGCCGCGAGCGGCGGCAAGAGGCCCATCGCCAGCACCAGCATCAGGGAGGTGTAGCCGGGCCGGAAGCCGCGCCGGGCGATGGCGTAGGCCGCCATCGAGCCGATCAGGAAGCACCCCACGGCCGTCGTCGCCGCGGTTATGACGCCGTTGGCTAGAGGCCGCAAGAAGTCCAGATCATAGAGAACCGAGACGTAGGGCAGCAGGGAGAACTCCCCCGGAAACACCCCTGGCGGCGGGACGAAGAGCTCCCCGGGGCTGACGATCCTGCCAGCGGCGTTCGTCTTGAACATCCAGGCCACGGGCAGCAGGCTCACGAACGCGAACAGCATCGCGAACGCGGAGAACACCGCGGGCCTGACCGCCCTCCTCATCAAGACAGGCCCCGACCTGAAGGGAAGGCAAAGCGCGCCCGGAGGCGGGCACCACGCATCTTCCCGTAAGGGGCCATTCTCACCGAACCTTCCCGCGGCTCTGGCCGCGTTCTCCTGGTCCGCTCCAACTCCAGCCCAATATCCTACCGCTTTCGGGCGCCGCGTATCCGAAAAACGGCCGGTTGGAGGGGCGGGGTCGGAGTTTAGACTTACCCCCAGGGAGAATCGACCGGAGAAAGCGAGCCCCCACTTGGAAGAGAGGCCTTCCCCAGAACACCTGGAGAACTACTGCGGGCGGAAGCCGGGCTCCACGTCGGGCTTTCCCTTTGGCGCGGAGCACCGGGCCTTCAAGGTCCGCGGCAAGATCTTCGCCGTCCTGCACGTCGAGGAGCCGCCGGTGAAGATGACGTTCAAGACCGACCCGGAGCTTGCCGGCCTCCTGCGCGGCCAATACCCGTCCGTCCGACCGGCCCGCTACTTCGACAAACGCTACTGGAGCACCCTCACCTGCGACGGAACCGTCCCCGATGACGAGGTAACCGAGCTCCTCGACACGTCCTACGACATCATCGTCGAGAGCCTCAAGAAGTCCGACAAGCAGGCCCTGAAAGGTGGCCGGTAGCCGTTGAACGAAGGGGATAGGACAAGCCCCAGCATCGTCGGCCGCGGGTCCGCCGTCAACCCGAAGAACCGCTTCGAGAAGATCGAGGTGGAGCCGGACCCAGCCGAGACCTATGGCGACCCCCGCCCCGAGACCGTCTACCTGCGCGACCACTCTCGCTCCATCATCGCCACGAACAACAGCCCCGACATCGGCTTCGACGCCAGCATCAACCCTTACAGGGGATGCTCTCATGGTTGCGTTTACTGCCTCTCCGGTGAGACGCCGATCCTGATGGCAGACGGGACCGCACGGCGGATTGAGGACGTCAGGGTTGGAGACGAGATCTACGGTACCGTCAAGCGCGGTTCGTATCGGCGGTACACCAAGACGCGGGTGTCGAACCACTGGAGCGTGAACAAGCCTGCCTACCGGGTCACCCTGGGCGACGAAACGAGCCTCGTCTGCGGTGGAGACCATCGTTTCCTGACCGAGCGAGGCTGGAAGTTCGTGACGGGCGCGATGGGCGGTGATGAACGGAGACCGTACCTGACAGAGAACGACAAATTGATGGGTACCGGTGGTTTCGCACAACCACCATCTAAAGACCTCGATTACGAAAGGGGTTATCTGTGTGGCCTGGTCCGAGGAGATGGACATCTCGCTTTGTACCGGTATAAGCGGGTGGGGCGTCTGCACGGTGACCAGCACCAGTCCCGGCTTGCGCTTGTGGACGAGGAAGCGCTCCAGCGGGCGAAGGGATACTTGCTGGATCTCGTTATAGATACGCACGATTTCGTGTTTCAGAGAGCCCTGGCGGGTGGCAAGGCTGTACAGGCTATTCGCACGCATGCCCGGAGCAGCGTGGAGCTTGTTCGGGAGATCGCCTCCTGGCCCACCGAGCCCTCCGACTCCTGGGGCAAGGGATTCCTGGCAGGCATCTTCGACGCACAGGGAAGCTACAGCGATGGTATCTTGCGCATCTCGAACACGGACCTGACCATAATCGAGCAGATCTCCCTCTGCCTGAACCAGCTTGGTTTCGCGTTCGCGGTCGAGCGTGTCAGCAGAGATCGGGGCAAGCCGATCCAGGTGTTGCGGATGCTTGGCGGCCTCAGGGAGCATCTTCGCTTCTTCCACACAACGGACCCGGCGATCACGCGAAAACGCAATATCGAAGGACAGGCCATAAAGAACGACGCCGACCTGCGGGTTCAGTCCATAGAACCGCTCGGGCCGATGACCCTCTTCGACATCACCACTGGCACCGGAGATT
>CADCUW010000379.1 GCA_902805985.1 uncultured Rubrobacteraceae bacterium | reverse complement strand
GGCGGTGGTGGTCCGCCTGCGGGACGAGGCTTACGAGCGGCTGGTGGTGGAGGTCGAGGACCCCGAGGGCGCCGTAGAGCGGAACAACCAGGCCGTCGAGGTACACCCGGCCGGCAGAAGAGACTAGGGCGTCGGTCCAGAGTCCCGGGCACGGACCACAAGCAAGGGGGAAGGCAACCCAAGTGCTAGAGCCCTGCTACTGCGGCCGGGTCGGCGAGGTGGAGGACCGCGAGCCCGTATGGAGTGACGGCCGCGCCGAGGCGCTTCGGTGCCCACGGTGCGGCCACCTCGACCCCCTGCCCTACCTCGACGCCGACGCCCGCCGCGGGGTGTTCGAGGAGTCCGAGCGGAGGTCGCTGGAGAGGCTCGCCGAAGGAGCCCGGGCGGGGCACGGACGCGGCAGGACGGCTTGGTAGCCCCGGTATCTCACGACTACTCATACCACCGTTTGCTGTGTCCCTTGTGCGAGGCGGGCGAGATGCGCGCCATCAACGTATCCTTGGCCCGCTGCTCGGGGCGCCAAGACGCGATGGGCCACGGCTTCTTCGACACCCTCCTGCGGATAAGAGCACTTCCGGAGGCCCGGAGCGGCGAACCGTCCCGCAAGGTCGACCTGCGCGGACGCGGGCGGGCGACTGCCCTTTTCCGCTACCCATAGTCCTTATTCACCCGATTGTGCTACGGTCCACGACTGCCCGATGTCGCGCAATTCCGGACGATGCGCTCGGTGCGGCTGATTCTTAGGTAGGCGTTTCCTGGGATGCGCCGACAACTTCCCATTCTGATGTAACGCAGTGGTTGCGCACCTCCGGCCAAAGTAAGAACCGCCCTAGAACAAGGTTCTGGACCCTGATGATAGACGGAAGCTTGGGGTTGCGGTTGGGTCAGATGCCCCGGCGCGCTTGCGACCTTGTGGGCTGCGCGGTGGGGTCCTGCTCTCACAACCTCGCGCTGGGCAAGAGTTCTCCTGAGTTCGTCGAGAGAAAATGGTCCATTTGGGGGATACCGTCGGTCACCAGCGGGCTCATGATACGAGCGTATCTAGCGGACACCCAACGAAGGAGCGGAGATGCTGAGGACGGTAAGGCTGGGGGCAATGGCGGCGGTGCTGGCGATGGTAGCGGTCGCGATGACGGCCGGCGTGGCCCTGGCGGCGACCTTCATCGGCAACGACGCGCCTAACACGATAGTCGGCACCGCCGACGGCGACGTCATGGAAGGCCGAGGCGGCGGCGACGCCCTCCACGGGCAGGGCTCCGTCGACGCGGTCTACGGCGGGGACGGCGACGACCTCGTCAGGGGCGGCCCCGGCGGCGATCACCCCGGCTTCGATATCGGGCCGCTGGTCCCGGGGCTCTATGGCGGCTTCGGCGACGACAGGGTCGAGGGCAACGGCGGCGGCGACCTGATCGTGGGAGGGGCGGGCGCCGACCTGCTGCTCGGCGGGGGAGGCGACGACCAGATCGGCGACCCTGGTCCTGGCGCGCTTGACGACATCCGCTGCGGCGACGGGGAGGACTTCGTGGAGGCCAGCCCGGGCGATGCGGTGGCCGCAGACTGCGAGAGGGTGGAGCGCTCCTAGCTCCACGCTCAACGGACGCACCAAGGGAATAGGGACCCCGTAAAGCCTCGGGGTTCCCATTCCCTTGGTCACCCGTGCACGTAGCAGGACCACTCCCGGGAGCACGGTCACCAAATACTAGGAATACGTACCACTTTGCTGCCCCAGGTAAGAGCCTATTAAGGGGCGACGGCTACAGTCCGGTTGGCAGCGATGGTGTTGTCCAACGCGGCATGAAGGAGGAACGAAATGGCGAGGAAATGGAAGGGAGCATCATGAAACCTGAGATGGCCCCCGAGATGGAGGCGCTCAAAGCCCGCCTCAAGGCCACCTGGATGGCCGGGGACTAGGGGACCTTCGCCAGGTACCTGGAGCCGAGCGCGATGGAGTTCCTGGAGCGGCTTCGCATCGAGCCCGGCACGGAGATGCTCGACGTGGCCTGCGGCGCCAGCCAGATCTCTATCCCCGCCGCCCGCGCCGGCGCCCGTGTCACCGGCGTGGACATCGCCACGAACTCCATCGAGCGCGCCCGCGCCTAGGACGAGGGCCTGGACGCCCGCTTCGACGAGGGCGACGCCGAGGAGCTCCTCTACGAGGACGCCTCCTTCGACCTGGTGGCGAGCCTCTTCGGCGCGATGTTCGCGCCCCGCCCCGAGCGGGTGGCGGCGGAGCTGGTGCGCGTCTGCCGGCCCGGCGGGCGGATCGTGATGGGCAACTGGACACCGGAGGGGTTCGTCGGCCAGATGTTCAAGATCATCGGCAAGCACGTGCCGCCGCCCGCGCTGATGCCGTCGCCGCTGCTATGGGGCGACGAGGCGACCGTCCGCGAGCGGCTAAGCGAAGGGGTGGCGGAGCTGACGTTGACCAAGAGGCGCTACCCGTTCTACTACCCCTTCCCCCCCTCAGAGGTGGTGGAGCACTTCCGCGCCTACTACGGCCCCATGAACCGGGCGTTCAACGCGCTCGACGAGGCGGGGCAGGAGGCTCTGCGGGGCGACCTCGAGCAGCTGTAGGACGAGCACAACACCGCCACCGACGGCACGACCCGCTACGACGCCGAGTACCTCGAGGTGGTCGCTGTCCGAGGATAGCCGATCAGTCTCCAACGGAAGTTGCTTCCTGAGGGCTTGCCCCACCCCACTATGTGGGACACCTCCAAGTTCTCGAAGGCAAGAAGATGGCTCGGGAACGGTACGGTCGCCACGGCCCTAAGAGCGTGAGGTTTCCTAGTCCGGGGCTTCGAAGCCCCGGCCCTCCTACTAGCCTTACGCAGCCGAGTGTATGGAAGGTCGGCATTATCAAGAGTCTGCACGGCTGCGGTCCTGTAGATGTGCCATTGGGCCGATGCGCCACCCCCGAACGATTCCGTAGAGTGCCCCCAAAGAACGGCCAAAGCGGGCTGTGCGAGCGTCGAAAGGGGCGGTGATGATCCGGGAGAAGGCGATCCAGGAGTTCGGCGACCGGAGGAAGGACCCGGCTTACAGGAGCGGCTGGGAGGACGGCCGCTTCGGGCCAAGGCGGTTGTTCCTTGAGAACCCGAACCTCGCGGGGTTGGCGAGTCACGACGAGAGGCTTGCGTACTACCGGGGCCACCGTGAGGGGCGCCGGGCGCGCGAGACGCTGGGGCACGCGGAGTCGAAAATGGGGTAGAAGCTAGAGCTCCGGACCCTTTCTTGCACTTAACCATCCGCGTGCGTAGAAGACAGGCGTTACCGTAACTTCGCCCCGGCTGGGTTGAACTCGAAGACGGTGAGCATAATGTTGTGCTGGCCGAGCGCGGTGAAGGCGTAGTCGAGCATGAGGCGCGTCGTCTCCATGCCGTAATCTCTACCCCGGCAATCTGGCTCCCCGATCATAGTGCCGAAAGAAGCGCTCCTGTTGCGGTGATCTATCCCGTGCAGGGCCGTGTTGCCGATGGGCCGGAGGGTCTCCCGCTCGTAGATGGTGAACATCGGGGCGGGCTAGAGCGTGTCTGACGGATCATGCAGTCAGCCAGATCATCAGCGAGGCGATCACCACCACGGCCCGGTAGTTGGCCGCCCGCTTCTCGTAGCGCGTAGCCACCGCGCGCCACTGCTTGAGCCGGTTGACGCACCTCTCCACCACGTTGCGCCCGCGGTAGGCCTCGGCGTCGAAGGAGGGCGGCCTGCCCCCGCGCTTGCGGCGCCGCTCCTTCTGGTCGCGCCGCTCGGGGATGGCGTGCGGGATGCCGCGACGCCTCAGCAATGCCCTGCACGAGTCGTGGGCGTAGGCGCGGTCGGCGAGCAGCCGATGGGGACGCTTGCGCGGTCTGCCCGGGGTTCCGGCCGGGCGCGCGACCCGGACGCCGTCTAGCACCGCCTCCAGCTGCGGCGCCTCGTTGCATTGTCCGCCTGTCACCAACACTGAGAGCGGACGCCCGCGGCCGTCGCAGGCGAGGTGGACCTTGGTGGAAAAGCCA
The DNA here is from genome assembly GCA_902805985.1 of uncultured Rubrobacteraceae bacterium. Taxonomy (GTDB): domain Bacteria; phylum Actinomycetota; class Rubrobacteria; order Rubrobacterales; family Rubrobacteraceae; genus Rubrobacter_D. The sequence continues at coordinate 598 of CADCUW010000379.1, read as the reverse complement.
CCCCGGCCTCGGCCCAGAGCCTCGTCGGTCGGGTTCAGCAACCCCCTTTTTCATCTCTCCGGCTCAGCCTCTTCCGCGCTCCGGCGGCGTGCTGGTGGGCACGCACTACCGTCGAGTCGACGCTCACCTCCCACTCTACCTCCCCGACCGCGTCGCTCTTGGTCTGGGCGTGGGATAGCAGGCGCTCCCAGGTGCCGTCTCGCCTCCAGCGCACGAAGCGGTCGTAGCAGGTCTGCCAGGGGCCGTACCTCTCCGGCAGATCGCGCCAGGGGGCGCCGGTCCTGAGCTTCCACAGGATGCCGTTGACCACCCGGCGGTGGTCCTTCCAGCGTCCGCCGCGCCGACCGCCCTCCGGTAGCAGCGGGGCGATACGCCCCCAAGCCTCGTCGGTGATCTCCCCGCGCTTGACCATCCCTGCCTCCCGCCGTCGCCGTCGGGAGGAGACTAGCAAACGGGCGATCCGTCAGACAGCCCCTAGTCGCTCGTCCCTCGCCCGCGATCGTCCGCCGGCGGCGCGGGCCCCGAGAGTTCGGCGCTCGCCAAGGCGCTCGCCGGGGCGCCGACCTCCCGCGGGGCTTCGTCCGGATCCCCCCGCACG
>CADCUW010000378.1 GCA_902805985.1 uncultured Rubrobacteraceae bacterium | reverse complement strand
CTCCAGAATGCCCACGAGCAGCCGTTCGGACCCCTCACGATCCGGCCCCTCAGGCAACTTCGAGGATCGAAGAGCGTCTTCCGCCTCGGCGAAGAGGTATTCGCTCACGGCCTGGACGCGTTCGAGCGGCCAGTGTCCGCGTTTGATCTCCTTTAACTCCTCTGCGTCTATGCCGGTCCTGTCCACCCGGAACTCCCCATCGCGGAGGAACTCGACGACCATACGGAGAAGGCGGATCGCGTGCGCCCCGTGCTTCACGTCGTAGCCGAACCTCTCCACGTTCTCCCGTCGCTTCTCCCCCATGTACCCGGAGACGCCCCGTAGGTCGTTGAGCCGCTTCCTGAGTTTCTTCGCCGACCAGTCCCGGTACGGAGGACGAGCATAGCTGCCCGGACCATGAACCCGCTCCATGTCCCGGCGGTGCTGAAGCTCGGCGTTCAGGGTCTCCATCTCCCGGTCGCGCCCGGGATTGTTATCGACCAGCCGCGTCATGCGCCGGAGTTGGCCGTTGGCGTAGCCGCAGAACGATTCGTAGACGGCCTTCGAGGCGAAGAGGCTTCTGTTCTCGACTAGCCTCTCGTGGGCCGGCGAGGAGACGAGCACGCTTCTCTGCGGCAACCAGAGGAGCGAGATCACGTTCGGGTTGCTCTTGAGCAGCAGCGAGACGAATTTTCCGATCTCGTACTCGCCGATCTCGTACTCGACGATGTCGTACTCGCCGATCCAGCGCTCCAGCGTCGGGCGGCGTCCGAACCCGAAGTAGTGCTCCAGAGGGTGAACGAAGGCGCCTATCAGATCAATATCGTCCGTCCCGAACTCGTCCTCCACAGGAAGCGTCGTCCCGTGCGACTCCGAGCCCCGGTAAGAGAGGAATACCGTCCCGGGACGCACCAGGCCGGGCACGTTCTCCAGTGGTTCCCCTGATACAGTCAAGAAGTTCCTCCCGTGAACCGGAGATCCGCGGGTTTTTCTAAGTAGGGGCGGAGGGATTCGAACCCTCACTTTAGGGATTTTAAGTCCCTTGCCTCTGCCGTTGGGCTACGCCCCCACGCCCGCCGCGAAGGATACGGCGAGTATAGCAGTCACGTTTTCGGTGCCTCGACCGATGCGTCGGTGCAGCAGGCGCCCTCCGGGTAAGGCCTCTCCACCCGCCTAAGCGTCCATTCCGCGACCGCGTTGGGGATGGCGCCGGCGAGTCCTAGCGCCGTGAACGCGTGCAGGCACTTCACGTTTCCGCCCTCCCTGACGCCTGCCACCCGCGTGCCGTAGAGGGCGCGATGCTCCTCGTGAATCGTCTCGACGGTCTCGGCGCCCGCGGCCTCCCCGGCCTCCCGGACGCCGCCCGTGGACTCTATCCTGGAGATCGCGGCGACCAGGCTCGGGCACGTCACCCAGAAGCTCGTCGGCATGTTCCGCGCCCGCTCGTTCTCGATCACGCTCGGCAGCCCGAAAGTACACCGCGCCGCCACCCGGAAAGGCCGCGGCTCGCGCCCGAGCTGCCGCGCGACCGCGGCGAGATCCTTGGAGGTCCTAGGTTCGAGGTTTTGGGGCATCAGGCTTCAGCCTTGGGGCGTTCAAGGGCAGTCATCGCATCGGTCCGTAGGCGCGGGTACATCCTAAACGCCAGGCTTTGCCCAATTATCATTGCCTCATGCGGTCCTTCCCAAATACCTCGAACCTGGAGCCTCAGAACCTACTCGACGATATACACCTTCTCGCCGGGCCGGATCATGCCGTACCTCTCCCTGGCGGCGCGCTCGACGCCGGCGGGGGTGTTCAGGTCTTCTTTGAGACGCTCTTGTTCGGTGTTGTGGGCGCGGGCCTCGTCCAGCTGTTGTTCGAGGGCGACGACGTCTGCGCGGCCCGTGATAATGGCGTCCAGCGGGGAGATGTAGGAGGCCAGGAGGAGGCCGATGAACGCGGCGTAGAGAACCACCGCCAGCGGCCTGAATCTCCGGGACGCGCTCATCGGCCCGGCCTCAACCTCCCCTCATGTCTCTTCCCCCACGGTCACTACCTCCACCACGTTCGTCGAGCCGGGCAGGGAGCCGGCCCTGCCGCCGGTGAGGATCACCTCGTCCCCGTCCTGCAGGTGCCCCGCCTCCCTGGCGGCCTTGATGGCGCCGGCGAAGCGGTCGTCCAGGGAGCCCGCCTGCTCCCCGAGGATGGAGGTCACACCCCAGACGAGGGACAGCATCCTCACGGTGTGCTCTATGGGGCTTATGGCGAGGATCCTGTTCGGCGGCCTGAAGCGGGCAACCCTTATGCAGGAGAGCCCTGTCTGGGTCGAGGTCAGGATGGCTTCGGTCTGGAGGTCCTCGGCGAGCTCGCAGGCGGCGTGGGTGACGGCGTCGTAGCGGTCGCCGCGGCCCCAGGAGGCCGAGGCCGGGATGTCGCGGCCGTAATTTATGGCGCCCTCGGCCGCGCGGCAGATCCTCTCCATCTCCTCGACGCTCTGGATGGGGTAGCGCCCGACCGCCGTCTCCCCGGAGAGCATCACCGCGTCGGTCCGATCAAAGATGGCGTTCGCGACGTCCGAGACCTCCGCACGCGTGGGCCTTGGGTTCCGGATCATGGAGTCGAGCATCTGCGTCGCCACGATGACGGGCTTGCCCAGACGACGGCACCTCGCGACCATCCGTTTCTGCTCTATCGGGACCTGCTCGGCGGAGAGCTCGACCGCGAGGTCGCCCCGGGCCACCATTATCCCGTCGGAGGCGTTCATGATGTCCTCGATGTTCTCGATGGCCTCGTGCTTCTCTATCTTGGAGATCACCGGCGCGTTCCCGCCGAACTCCTCTATCCGCCTCTTGACCTCCCGTACCTCGTCCCCGGTCCTCACGAACGAGACCGCCACCCAATCCGGCTGTATCTGCTCTATCCCGAACCGCAAGTCCTCGACGTCCTTGGGCGTGAGCCCCTTGATGGAGAGGTTCGAGTCTGGGAAGTTCAATCCCTTGTGCGAGGAGACGGGACCGCCTTCGAGGACCTCGCAGACGACGTCGCGGCCCTCGATGCTCTCGACCCTCAGGCCGATGAGCCCGTCGTCTATGAGCAGCCGGTGGCCGGGACGCACGTCCTCGGCTAGAGCGTCGTACGAGGTCGACAGGCGGCTCGCGTCGCCCAGGAAATCTCCGGTGGCGATGGTCACCCGGTTGCCGGCGACGAGCTCCGTGCCGCCCTCCACCTCGCCGGTCCGGATCTTCGGTCCCTGGATGTCTTGCAGGATGGCAACGTTGCGCCCGAGCTCGTGGGCGGTATCCCTCACGATCTTCGCGTTCCTGAGGTGCATGTTCTGGTCGCCGTGGCTAAAGTTGAACCTCGTGACGTCCACCCCGGCCCGCACGAGAGCCACGATGTTCTCCTCGGATGAGGTAGCGGGTCCTAAAGTGGCGACTATCTTCGTCCGGCGGGCTGCCATCCTAGCCCGTCGTCCTCGGGTTGAAGGCCGCGCGGCCGGGGTAGACGCCGGAATCGCCTAAGGCCTCCTCGATGCGCAGGAGCTGGTTATACTTCGCGACGCGGTCCGTGCGGGCGGGGGCTCCGGTCTTGATCTGCCCGGCGTTGACCGCCACAGCCAGATCCGAGATCGTGGCATCCTCGGTCTCCCCGCTGCGGTGGCTGACCATCGTCGTGTACCCGGACTTGTGGGCGAGCTCCATCGTCTCGAACGTCTCGGTGAGGGTACCTATCTGGTTGACCTTCACCAGGATGGAGTTGCCCACACCCTCCCGGATGCCGCGGCCCAGGATCTCCTTGTTCGTCACGAAGAGGTCGTCGCCCACGAGCTGGATCCTGCTCCCGAGCCTCTCGGTGAGGGCGGACCAGCCCTGCCAGTCGTCCTCGCCGAGCCCGTCCTCGATGCTGATGATCGGGTACTCGTCGCAGAGGTTCGCGTAGTAGTCGACCATGTCGCCGCTGGAGAGCTTGCGGCCCTCGCCGGCCAGGTCGTACTCGCCGTTCTTGTAGAACTCGGAGGCGGCGGGGTCGAGCGCGAAGCCGATCTGATCCCCTAAAGAGTATCCGCTCCGCCCCACCGCCTCGGCGATAAGCGCGAGCGCCGCCCCGTTGCTCTCGAGGTCCGGCGCGAAGCCGCCCTCGTCCCCGATGCCGCCCGAGAGCCCCCGCTCCCCGAGCAGCTTCTTGAGGGCCTGGTAGATCTCAGCGACCGAACGCAGCGCCTCGTCGAAGCGGTCGAAGCCGTGCGGGACGACCATGAACTCCTGAAAGTCCACGTTGTTGGCCGCGTGCGCCCCACCGTTCATGATGTTCGCGCACGGCACCGGCAGCGTGTGGGCGCCGGCCCCGCCGAGGTAGCGGTAGAGCGGAAGCGCGGAGGCTTCTGCGGCGGCCTTCGCCGCGGCCATGGAGATACCGAGGATGGCATTCGCGCCGAGGCGGCCCTTGTTCGGGGTGCCGTCGGCCTCGATCATGGCGAGGTCGAGGGTCCGCTGGTCGGCGGCATCCAGCCCGATGACGACCTGCGCGAGCTCCGTGTCCACGTTCTCGGCGGCGTTCAGCACGCCCTTGCCGCCGTAACGACCCGCGTCCCCGTCACGCAACTCCACGGCCTCGTTCGCGCCGGTCGATGCCCCCGAAGGTACCGAGGCGCGGCCGACAAAGCCGCTCACCGTCGCCAGCTCGACCTCGACCGTGGGGTTTCCCCGTGAGTCCAGGATCTCCCTTCCGTGGACTGCGACGATCTCCGTCATCATCCTCCCAATCTTAGGTTTTGAGGTATAAGGCTCTAGGCTTCAGGTCTCTCGCACGGCACCTAGCCGCCGACGACGACTTCGTACCCATCCGCGCCGATCTCTACCAACGATCCGCCTCTCGCCAACCATTCTCCGCGTAACTTTACGCGCTAACCGGCTTCTACGCCACCACGGGGGCGAATTTCTCGGACCGCGGCAGTTGCCGAGGGCTCCTTGCCGAGGGCTCCTATCTAAAGCCTCGAACCCAAGAGCCCGTAAGGGCTGACGCCTACCCCTGGGTGGCGGCGGGCTTGTAGCCTGGCAGGTACTTCACGTTGCGCTCCTTCTTCTGCTCCTCGATCCACTTCGTGAACTCTTCTTCCTGCTGGGTGGCGGCAAGCTGGTCGGTTATCTGGCCCTCGACCTCGACCAGTGGCTGGGTCTGCTCCTCGCGGATCTCCGTCACCTCGATGAGGTGGTAGCCGAACTCGGTCTCGACGGGGCCGACGATCTCACCCGTCTCGGCGTCGAAGGCCGCCTCCTCGAAGGGGGGCACGGTCTCGCCCTTGCCGAGGCACCCGAGGTCCCCGCCCTTCTCGGCGCTGCCGGGGTCTTGGGAGTTCTCCCTGGCGAGATCCGCGAAGTCGCCGCCGTCCTGGAGCTGTGTCTTGACCTCCTCGGCCTTCTGCTGCTGGTCCTTGTTGAAGAGGATGTGCCTCATGCACCGCGAGGCCGGCTGGGTGAACTGGGCCGCCTTGTTCTCGTCGTAGAACGTCTGGATCTCCTCATCCGAGGGCTCGGCGTCGCCCGCGACCCGCTCCTGCACCTGCTGGACGGGGAGGTTCTCCCGGATGTCCTGGCGGAGCTCCTCCTCGGAGATGTTGTTCTGCTCCAGCGCCTGGTCGAAGGCCTCCTGGTTCTCGAGGTTCTGCCCAGAGGCCCTAGCCTGCTCGCCGACCTGCTGCTTGATGGTCTCGAGTTCCCTGTCTACCTCTTCGTCTGAGACCGTGATGCCCTCCTCCTGGGCGTAGGTCTTGGCGATCTCAATACCGACGAGCTGCGGCATGACCTGCTGGACGGCCGTCTCGTACTCTGGGGAGCCGGGATCCAGTTCCCCGAGCCCGCTCTGCTCGGCGAACTGCTGCAGCTCGCCCTCCGTCACCTCGCCACCCTCGAAGGTCGCCACCTTCTTCGCCCCCGAGTCCGAGTTTGCCTCCGGGTCCGCCGGCTGGCAACCCGCGAGAACGGTGAAGACCAAAGCGCACAGGACAAGGGAAACCTTAAAAGTTAAATGCTTGCTCAAAGCGACGGGAACCTCGCTGTCAGGATAGCCTTCTGTAAACCGCGGGGGATTATAACATGGGGCCGAAAAACGCCGACCGGAGAGCCGGACACGCAAACCTTTCGCGGGGCCGGGCCATATACGTGGTAGGGCCCCATCTACACGAGAGGACGCCGGATGGACGAACGCGAAGGGGTGAGGCGGCTCAGGGAGGGTGACGCCGACAGTCTCAAGCCGCTGGCCGAAAGGTTCTACGACCGGGCCGCAAGGGCGGCGTACCTGGTGGTGCGGGATCCGGCCCTCGCCGAAGACGTGGCGCAGGACGCTTTCGTGCGGGCCTACGACAAGATCGGCCGCTTAGACCCGTCCAGGCCCTTCGGCCCATGGTTCATGCGTCTGGTCGTCAACGATGCCGTAGAGGCCGCCCGAAAACGCGAGCGCCGCAGGACCATCCCCCTCGACCCGGGCGCCGCCGAAGACCTGATCGCACGCCTGGAAGACACCGCCCGCGGTCCCCAGGAACTCGCCGAGGAGGCAGAGGACCGGCGCCGCGTGTGGGCCGCGCTCGAAGAGCTACCGCCCCCGCCCAGCGGGCCGCCGTAGTCCAACGCTACTACCTCGGCATGAGCGAGGCCGAGATGTCCGAGAGCGGCGGCTCCCCGCCGGGCACCGTCAAATGGAGGCTCCATGCCGCCCGCAAGCGCCTCTCAAAGCTCCTGCGACCGGAACGAACGACCGCCAAAGCCCCGGCATCACGGGCGGCGCTCGAAGGCTGCGCCGAGTGGGGCATCTCCCCCACGCCGCAGCCCTGGACGGAGATCGAAGGCAGGCTCGGAGCCCGCGCCGCCGCGCCCACCCACCGTTCCCGAAGGTTCCTGCCGAAGACCAGGGCCGGTGTGGCGCTCGCTGCCGCGTTGTTCGTGCTCTTCGGCATGGGCGCCTACGCAGGCTTCCCACTCGTCTACGACGTGTTCCGGGAAGCCCTGCCGGGCAGCAGCACGGGACGGGATGTCGGTACGGAGATAGGCCAGGAGCAGGCTGCCGACGGCGCGAAAGTTACCCTCGAATACGCCTACGCCGACGCGGGATTCGTGGTGGTCGGTTACAGCGTGCAGGACACGAGAGAGAATCGGGCCTCCGAAGGGCATCCCAGCGAGCTCTCACCCCTCCAGATAGACGACACAGACAGGACACCCGTAGAAGAAGAAGCCGAGCTCCCGCCCCGCGTGGATCTCACCGACGAAACCGGGCAGGACTTCGATCTGATCCAGGGCAGTACGGCGTACTCGGCCGACGATCCAGGCGACCTGGCGCAGCCCAAGCCGAACGTGGCTATCTTCGCGCCCTCGGAACGACTGGAGCCAGGCGAAAAGCACCGGTTCCGCCTGAAAGTCGCGATCGAAGAGCAGCCGATCTTCCCACCGGGTTGGCAGGGGGAGATCGAAGCGCCACGGGACGGATGGGACCGTGTCGGCCCCTTCGCCTTCGACTTGGAGGTTCCCGTACGCCCCGTCCCCGTAGTCGAGGTCGGCCAGAAGGAGACGGCCGGGGGGGTCACGTTAACCCTGGAGCGGGTATTGAACTCTCCCGGCAAGCCGCAGGCGATCGTCTGCCTCGAACCCACGAACGATGACTACGAGTGGCGCCCGAGCACGGCCCAGACGGGAATCAAAACCGAAGAACCTCTCCCGGTCGATCCGCTAGAGGGCGGCTGCTGGTCGCTCACGATTGAAGATCCTGTCGAGGGACGCTCCTCCGTGACAGTAACGGAGATCCTCGGATATCCCAGGACAGAACAGGCGAAGCAAGAATATGAAGGCGGGAAGAAGATCGAGGGCCCCTGGACCTTCGAGTTCATGGCACCGGAGAGGTAGCCGGACGTGGTCCGACAGAGAGACGCGGAATGGGTTAGCATCCCGCGTCTCTCTGTTACTTACGCTCTTCGAAGAGGCGCGGAGGTCAGCCCTTCAAATCCAGCGCCCGGAGCGTCGTCTCGGCGAGTTCCAGCGGGCCGAGATCCGAACCGCCCACGGTGACCCGGCCCTCCCTGCCGCCGAGGACGCCGCCGGTGTTCTTCCTGATGCGGGCGGCGTGGACGGGGCCGGCGGTGACGCCGGAGACGGCGAGCGTGCCGGAGCGGTAGTTGACGGCGGTCGCGCCCACGTTCTGGGCCAGCAGCCGCGTCCGGGAGAGGCCAAGTAGGTTGAGGGCGGGGTCCGGCAGCGGGCCGAAGCGGTCGGTGAGCTCCTCCGCAAGATCGTCTACCTCCGCCAGCGACTGGGTGCCGGAGGCGCGGCGGTAGAGGTCCACGCGCTCTATCTCGTCCATCACATACTCGGGAGGCAGGTACGCGTCGAGCGAGAGCTCCACGATGACCGGGCGCGCCTCCTCGCGTTCGGGCGCCTCGCCCCTGGCCTGGGAGACGGCCTCTTCGAGGAGCTGGAGGTACATCTCGAAGCCGACGGCCGCTATGTGGCCTGACTGCTCGGCGCCGAGGAGGTTGCCGGCGCCCCGGATCTCGAGGTCCCGCATGGCTATGGCGAAGCCGCTGCCTAGCTCCGTAAAGTCCATGAGCGCTTCGAGCCGCTTCTGGGACTCTACCGTGGCGCCGAGCGGCGCGAAGAGGTAGGCGTAGCCCTGCTGGCTGGAGCGCCCGATCCTGCCGCGCAGCTGGTAGAGCTGCGCCAGCCCCATCGCGTCGGCCCGGTCCACGATGAGGGTGTTGGCGCTCGCCACGTCCAGGCCGCTCTCGACGATGGTCGTCGTGACGAGCACGTCGGCCCGGCCGTCGAGGAAGTGGCGCATCACCCCTTCGAGCGCCCTCTCGGGCATCTGCCCGTGCGCCGTGACGAACGTGGCGCCAGGCACGAGCGAGCGCAGCCGCTCTGCGACCTCGTCTATGCTCTCGACCCTGTTGTGGACGAAGAAGGTCTGCCCGCCCCGCGCCAGCTCCCGCTCCATGGCCCGCCGGACCAGGTCCTCATCGTACGGGCCGACGTGGGTGAGGATGCTGCGCCGCCCGGCCGGCGGGGTCTCTATGACGCTAATGTCGCGCAAGGAAGCCATCCCCATCTGCATGGTGCGCGGTATGGGGGTGGCCGTCAGGGTGACGACGTCGACGCTGGACTTGAACTCCTTGAGCCGCTCCTTGTGCTTCACCCCGAAGCGCTGCTCCTCGTCCACGACGATGAGGCCGAGGTCCTTTGGCGAGACCTCCGAGCCGAGCAGCGCGTGCGTCCCGATGAGCACGTCGACCTCCCCGGCGGCGAAGTCCTTTAGGATGCGGCGCCGCTCGGCGGGCCTGGTGAAGCGCGAGAGGCTCTCCACGCGGACGGCGAAGTGGCCGAGGCGGCTCTTGAAGGTCCGCTCGTGCTGCTGCACGAGAATGGTCGTCGGCGCGAGCATCATGGTCTGCTTCCCAGCGAGCGTGGCCTTGAACGCGGCCCTCACGGCGACCTCGGTCTTGCCGAACCCGACGTCCCCGCAGACGAGCCGGTCGGTCGGGTGCGGCCTCTGCATGTCCGCCTTGACGGCGGCGATGGCCGCCTCCTGGTCAGGGGTCTCCTGGTAGGGGAAGCCCTCCTCGAGCTCCCGCTCCCACTCGCCGTCCGGCGGGAACGCATACCCCGGCGCCGCCGCCCGCCGGGCGTAGAGGCGAAGCAACTCGCCTGCCAGAGCCTTGACCCTCTTTCGGACCTTATCGGTGACCTGCGCCCAGGTCGAGCCGCCGAGCTTGTCCAGGCGCGTCCCCTCGCCGCCGATGTACTTGTGTAAAAGCTCCATCTGCTCGTAGGGGACGAAGAGCGTGTCCTCGCCCCTGTAGGTGACCTGCATGTAGTCCCTCGTGGCCCCGAGAACCTCCTTGGCCACCAGCCCCTCGAACCGCCCGATGCCCTGCGAGGCGTGGACGACCAAATCCCCGACCTTCAGGTCCGCGAAGGAGGAGACGACCCGGCCCGGGCGGCGCTTCACCTCGCGCCTGCGGCCGAGAAGAGAGTCCCGGCGCACGACGGAGATCCCACCCTCCGGGTAGGTAAAGCCCTCTTCGACCGGACCAGGGATCGCGTAGAGGCCTGGCGGCAGAGAGGCGTCCACCCGCCCGGCCTCCCTCACCGTGCGGTTGATCTCCCCGAACGCGTAGACCGTCCGCCGGGCCTCCCCGCCGGAGGCGCAGGCCACAAAGACCGCGAGCCCACCGTCCACCAGCGTGTCCAGCCTGCGGGCCGCCTCCCGCAACGAGTCGGCGAACGCAGCGACCGGCGGCGCGGAGACCTCCTCCCCCTCCTCACCCAACGAGAACTCGACGTCGGACTCCGGCAGCGTCTCCTCGTACATCTCCCCGACGAGGTCCTCGAGGTCCTCGGGCAATCCCTCCTGCGGACCCTCGCGCCACACCTCGAAGCCCGCCGGCAAGAGCCCCGCCGGAGAGACGGGGTCGAGGTCGAGGAGGAGCCGGTCAAGACCCGGCACCCTGGCACCCCGACGGGCCTCCTCGGGGAACCCATCGCCGGCCGCCGCCGCGAGGCCGGCCAGGTCCCCCTCGCGGGCGGCGTAAACGGTGACGCCTTCGAGCTCCCGCACCACGCGCTGGGTCGCCAAAGAGACGGCGCGGACGCTCTCGACCTCGTCGCCCCACCACTCGATGCGCACGGGCGAGCGGCGGGTGCTCGGGAAGACGTCCACGATGCCGCCGCGCACCGCGAACTCCCCAGGCCGCGAGGCCCGGTCCACCCGCTCGTAGCCGAGCACCACCAGCCGCTCAAGGGTCTCGTCGAGCCCGACCTCTGTCCCGCCGGAGAGCCCGAGCGGCTCGTAGAGCGGCGTCTTCTCCATGAACGCCAGCGGCCCCGCCACCACCAGGCGGGCCGAGGCGAACGACCCGAGCGCCCGCTGGCGCCGCCCCACCCGCGTGACGGCCGGCTCGAAGACGTCCCCGAACGCGACGCCGCGGGAGGGCAGGTGGACCACGGGACCGTCGGCAAAGACCGCCGCCTCGCCCGCGTAGCGCTCGGCCGCCTCCTCGCTCGCCGCGAGCAGCACGACCGGCCCGGCGGCGTTCGCCGCCAGGTAGGACCGGATGCGACGCGGGGCGCGCAGGAGCCTCGTTCGGGTCTTCTCGCTCACCGAAAGATTCTACCCGCTCGTATCCGAAATCAACGTGATGAATCCTACCCCACTACACCTTTTGGCCATGCGCGGTCCGTGTTCTAGAGCGCGCCCTTCTACACTTCGCATACGAGATTGGAGATAGATTGAAGGCGTTGAGGACAAAGTCCGTGGAGAGGTCCATCCAGGACACCGAGGAGCCGAGGTTCAGGCTAAGGAAGGCGCTGGGGCCCTTGGATCTGGTGGTCTTCGGGATAGGCGTGGTCATAGGGGCCGGCATCTTCGTGCTCACCGGCATCGCCGCGGCGGATCACGCCGGACCTGCCGCGCGCCTTCCGTACGCCGCTGGTGCCGCTCGTCCCGATCCCGGCGGTCCTCGACTGCGCCTTCTTGATGCTGAACCTGCCGCTCGTCACGTGGCTGCGCTTCGGCGTCTGGATGGCGCTCGGCATCGCCGTCTATTTTCTCTACGGCTACCGCAAGAGCCGCCTGGCGGAGGGGAAGGACGGGAGCGCCGGGAGGCACGCGGCCCTCGCAACTCTGAGAGAATGGTCCGTCGTTGAGGGCAGAGGCTGGAGGCGGAGCGGTGCTTGACGAGTTGAACCGGCGCAGCGAGGGCGCGCTGCCGGGCCTGATCGGGCTCGAAATAGTCGGCGCCGGGGAGCAGAGCATCTCCAGCCGGCTGGAGTTGAGGGAGGAGCTTCTGGCCCCGAACGGGTACCTACACGCCGCGACCGTCGTGGCGCTCGCTGACACCTCTTGCGGCTACGGCACGTTCGTGGGCCTGCCCGAGGGCGCCACGGGCTTCACGACCATAGAGCTCAAGAGCAACTTCCTCGGCACCGCCAGGGAGGGCATTATCGAGTGCGAGGCGCGGCTCGTGCACGGCGGGCGCACAACGCAGGTGTGGGACGCGACGGTGACGGGCGGGGGGAAGGCCATCGCGCTCTTCCGCTGCACGCAGATGATCCTGTACCCACGTTAGCTGGCCGGAGACTTTCCGACTTTCCTAAACTTGATGCCGGTGATGAGGACGACGCTGGAGAGGATCACGACGAGGCCGGCGATGGTGCCGACGCCGACCGGCTCGCCGAGGAACAGAACCCCGAAGATAAGGCCGAAGACAGGGACGATGAGCGTGACGGTTGAGGTCGCGGTCGGCCCGGCGCTGCTGATGAGGTGGAAGAACAGCAGGTATGCGACGGCGGTCGATAGGACCGCGAGCCCGAGCACGCAGAGCGCCACCGCCACCGACGGCGTCTCGCCCGGCAGGTCCGTGAGCGCGATGGGGATCATGACGCCGGCCGCGGCCGTCTGCTGCCCGACGGCCAGGGTCAGAGGCGGGACGCCGGCGAAGGTACGCTTGGTGTAGACGCCGCCGACGCCGTAGCAGAGGGAGGCGCCGAGCACCGCCGCGATGGAGAGCAGGACGATGGGGCTCAGGGGCAACGGGTCCCAGCCAACGAGTACCGCGACCCCGAAGATGCCGAGCAGGACGCCCACGATCTTCTTTGGCGTCAACGGGTCCCCGAGCCACACGGCGGCGACGAGCGCCGTGAACAGCACGGTGGTCGAGTTCAGGATGGCGGCCAGGGACGCGGTGAGGTGTACCTCGGAAGCCGAGATCAGGGAGAACGGCACCGCCGTGTTTGCGATCCCCACGAACAGCAGCGGCCCCCACCGTCCCCGCAGTTTGAGCGCGCGTCCCGTTGCCACCGCGAATAGCGTGAGCACGAGCGCCGCCAGCCCGACGCGCAGCCCCACGAGCACGAACGGCCCGAGCGCCGGCACGGCCACCCGGATGAACAGGAACGACGCCCCCCAGAGGGCACCGAGGGTGACCAGCGCCGCGAGGTCGCGCCCCGTCAAGCCGGACGCTCCGAGGCCGGGACGGTCAAGACCCCACCACCCGACGCTCGTGCTCCAGCAGCCGCTCCTTGATGTGCAGGCCCCCGTTGAAACCCCCGAGCGACCCGTCCGCGGCTATGACCCTGTGGCACGGCACGACCAGCGGCAGCCGGTTGGTCGCGTTGGCCCGGCCAACGGCCCGCGCCGCTCCCGGACGGTCCAGGAGATCCGCTATCTCCCCGTAGGAGCGCGTCTCCCCGTAAGGGATGCGCGTGAGCTCCATCCACACGGCCCTCTGCCACTCGGACCCGACGAGCGCGAGCGGCAACCCAAACTCCCGACGCTCGCCGGCGTAGTATTCCCGCAACTCCTCCCGCGCCCCGGCGGTCCGCCCCTCGCCGCGCAGGAGCACGAAACCCTCATCCTCCAGCGACTCCTCCATCCCCAGCCCATCCCCCTCGACGAAATGGAGCGAGACCAGCGCCCCCTCTCCGTCCACCGCGAAGGCCAGCTCCCCGGCGGGCGACTCGACCGTGTCCACGTAAGCGTTCATGCGACCGTCTCCTCTCGACGTTCTCTCTTCTCGATGGGCGCGGCTTCGAGGCCCGCCCACAGGTGCTGCACGGCGTATGAGCGCCAGGGCCGCCAGCCCTCCGCCAGCTTCTCGGCGCTCCCGGGGTTGTCCGTACGCCCGAGACGGGCGAGGGCCTTGCGCACCCCGAGGTCCGTCGGCAGGAAGGCGTCGGGGTCCCCGAGGGCGCGCATGGCGACGTATGAGGCCGTCCAGGGTCCGATCCCCTGGAGCGACAATAGCCGTCGATGGGCCTCGTCCCGGTCCGCGCCGGGGTCAAGCGCGACCTCTCCCAGTTCCAGCGCCCGCGCCAGCCCCACCAACGCCCGGTGCCGGACCGCCGGAAGGCCGATCTCACCAGCCTCCAATCCGACCAGGGACGCGGGAACCGGAAACAGGTGCGTGAGCCCCGCATCCGGCTCCACCAGCGCCTCCGCCAACGCCTCGCCGCGCAGGTCCACGAGCCTGCCGGCGAGCGTCCCGGCACCGGCGACGGAGACCTGCTGGCCGAGCACAGCCCGCACGGCGGGCTCTGTCCCATCCACGCTGCCGGGGACGCGTAGCCCGGGCCGGCGGGCGACGAGGGGCGCGAGCGTGGCGTCGGGGGTGAGCGCTTCGGCGACGGCCACCGGGTCGGCGTCGAGGTCCAGAAGCCGCCGGCAACGCTGGACGGCGGCGCCGAGGTCCCGCAGATCTTCGAGCCGCAGGACACACCGGATACGCCTCTCGCCCGCCGAGAGCGCCACGGTGCCGGCCCCGCGCGGCAGCCGCAGGGTCCTCCG
>CADCUW010000377.1 GCA_902805985.1 uncultured Rubrobacteraceae bacterium | reverse complement strand
CGGGACACGTGGAGGACCCCGGGTTCGCGAGCCTTGTAGACAGGCTGCACCGGGCCAGCCCGGAGGTGCGCGAGTGGTGGCCCCGGCACGAGATCCAACCCGTCACCGGCGGGACCAAGCGCCTGCGCCACCCCGCCCTGGGCGAGTTCTCTCTGGACTACGTGGTCCTGCAGTCGGCGGACCACCCCGGCCAGAGGCTCGTGACCTTCTCGCCCCGGGACAACGACGAGGACCGGTTGCACGAACTGGCCGCGAGCACGCAACCCTGAGGATCGGGCCCCGGCTCCGGAGGGCAGCAGTGTACCGATCCCGAGACCCAGAGGCCTCGCCGACGGGCACGAGCTTTTCAACAAGCTGGTCCGTTTTCGGAACGGCTTCGAAAGGAGCGGCGTCGTCTGAGTTTACCTGTCGGGGGTTTGGCGCTGCTGAGGGGGCTTGCACATTGAATAGCTCCTGTGCGGGCTCTTGTCCGTTCTGAACGCCCGCTTTACCGTAGTTGTAACGGCGTCTCTGATCTCCTCGGCAGCTGCTTTATCTGCCCGCACCCACCTTCTACTCCAAAGACCCCTGGTTCGGCAGCACCCGGGGGCCGAACGGCATCGTACGAATTCTAGCTGGTCGGCTTCCAGACGCGCTCCCAGTCGGTCGTCAATCGGCCCGCGTTGTTCTCGGTGTTCAGGGCTTTGTTGAGGGTGCGACGGACCTTCTTCGTTAGCTTCGGGTAGCCGAGCTCGCGGGCGGCATCCATGAAAAGCTTGTCCCGTTCGACCCCCTCGCCGTCGGGTATGCAGGCGTGAAGGGCCTGCATAACGTCGTCGGAACCGGGTGCTTCGGGTGCAGGGCGCTCGAAGAGGACGTCCTGGCTCTCGCCCGGATCCCGGCCCTGCGATGAACCCGACAAGGCACGAGCATCCGTTGCCGCATCGACTCCCGGATCACCTTTCGCCTGCCCTGCTAGGGTCTCTATCTGGCCCACAACGCGGTCTAGTTCCTCGACAACCGCGTTGGCACCCGATGCCCGGAACGTCTTCACGAGCTCCCGGTAGTACCACAGCGTACCGGTCCTCCCGCGCGTGAACCGCCCCCACAAGCCCTCGCCCGAGGTGCGCAGGTCTGCGAGGATAGCGCGGGCGTTGTGGAGCTTGTCCGCCGCCGAAACGAGCCGCACCGACTCGGACGCGTCGGCGAGGTGCGTTATGTAGGCCCTCTTGCGCCCCCACCACTCCGGCTTGTCTTCCTCGTAGGTGTCGGTGCATCCGTCCACGATCTCGGCCACCCGGTCGCCGAACCTCTCGCGTATGTCTTCCAGCCGCTCGATCCCGCCGTGGTCCTCGGGAGCGTCGTGCAAGAGGCCGGCGATTACCTCATCCTCCGAGCCCCCGTTCTCGCCCACGATGGACGCCACGCCCAAAAGATGGGTGACATAAGGGATACCAGAGCCCTTGCGGACCTGGTCGCGATGCACATCGACCGCGTACAGCAGAGCGTCGTCGAAACTCTTGCTATACGCCACGGAATCTCCCCTGCAATCTCGGTTTTGGATTACCTCTCACCGAACGCTCCTCCATTAGCCGCCGGGTCAGCACGCCCTAGTCCTCCGTACGTTCTCCGCCTGGGATAGTCCCGCTTCGCAGAACGACTGTTGGTTGGACCGTGACCTCTCCACCTGGTCGGCATCTCTCTATGCCACCTCAGCACCCTACTCGGGCTCGAACCCCTGCGTTTCGAACTTCAGGACCTGCGCGTTCTCCGAGACGGTGCGCCGCACGTTCTCGAGCGCTTCCTCCGGCATCTCGACGAGACGCGTCACGCCTTCAACCGGGGCATTCCAAACATACTTGGGGCAATGCGAACGGCAGCCAAACCCTCTCCCCTCCGGTACTCGGATGCCCCTCCATCTTATTGGCGACCGGATCTCGAAGCAACTTCGGGCTCACGGAGCCTAGCCCCCGTCGAAGCGTCGTCGCCACCAGGACGCGAACCACCATGTTCCCTCCCAAGTAGATACCCCAGGCACATGGTACACGCCCCACAGCCCCGGTCCTATGGGTCAGGGACACCCCCGGTGTTGGACCGGGGCCATGCCAACTTCGGAAGACCCCCTCAAGCCGAAGTTCGCGAAACGCCCCTTCCACGCACTCCGGTGAATATGGGAACGGCGCCCAGGAGCACCGGGTGGACCTACCTTGCGCCTAGTCGGCGCAGGCTCCAAGCTCGCGGGCGGCGCGGACGAGCGCCTCGTTGCCCGGGACTCGCTCGCCGCTGGGGCCATGCAGGGTGTCCTCGAGGCCGACGCGGGTGTCGAGGCCCCTGCGGACCGCGTCGGTCAGGAGCACCCACGTGACCTCCCCGTCGCCGTGCTGCAGCCGCGGGACTGCGAAGCCGAGCCCGTCCAACGCCCGGTGGATGTCCTCGACCAGCCCAACCGCGTCGGCGGTCTTGTCCTCGCCGTCCTCGAGTTGGAGTTCCCCGGGCTCGACGAGGATCCGGGTCACCTGCCCGCCTAAACCGGACGCCGCGAGCCGCTCGGCGTCCTCCACGGTCCAGACGCCCGCCTCGATGCCAACCCCGATCCCTACCAGGGTCTCCATGAGCTCCGCCGCGCCGGGCTCGGAGAGGTTGACGGAAGTGTAGTCGGGTGCGCGCCACGCGCTCACGAGATCGAGGCGGCGCTCCGGGTCGGGCTCGATCTCGGCGCTGGTCGTCACGCCGACGGGCACGCCGCAGGCCTCGCGAACCTTCGTGACTACATCGTCGACTACCCCCGCGTCAAGCGTCTCGCGTCCCTCGGGGTCGCGTGGGTGCAGGTGGATCGCGCGGGCTCCCGCGGCGACGCAGGCGGCGGCGTCCCGCGCCAGCTCTTCGACGGACACCGGCGTGGCGGGATGGGCGGCCTTCGTCCTGTCGCCGTTGAGCGCCGCCTGTAGCCCCACCCTGGTCTCGATCATGGCCCCCTCCGGTCTCGAACGTCGGTCCTCCGCGGCGGCAGGGGTGCGTCGACCCCTGCCGGGGTCATTCTACGCAGAAGGGCGCGGCTCGCATTGCGGAAATGGTCCCCCCGGTCCGGCGTCAGCGGGCAGCCTTTCTTTGACGTCATGCATCCCAAAGCGTGCCGCGACGGTTGCTCGCCTTCTCGTCGGTGGGGGCGCTGGCCTTCGGGGGCGTGACGGCGAAGTTCGCTAGGGAGGCCATCCGCTTACAGTTGTGGGGCGGCTTCCGCTGCATCTCGGTAGGTGCTCTCTCCGGATGACGCGAGCATCAGGGCTACGACGGCCGGCAGCGTCACGACGAACATCCACCCCCCGAGACCGCGCCCCCGGGCGCGGTCTGGGCTACCTTTGTCTTACTCCTTAATTCGTCCTTCCTTTCGGCAGACGCGGTTCGCCCGTCGTTCGACCTAGCCGCGATGGCCGCCAACGTCGGGGGCCTTGCCGATCGGCTCGCTGGTGCGGCCGCCGAGGTAACCACCGAGGGCGGATACGGCCGCCGCCACCGCGAGAGAGACGAAGCCCCAGAAGGCGGTGCTCCTGACGGTGTCCAGGTATTGCTGGGGGTTGATGCCCTGCGGCAGGTTGAGCCCGCCCTCGGGAACGTTCACCGTGCCGCCTTGGCCGAGCGCCTGCCCCACGAGGCCGAACTGGCCGACCAGGCTGCCCAAAGCCCCGAAGAGCTGTCCGAGCCCGAGCGCCGAGAGCACGAGGATAAGCACCGATCCCAGGGCCCAGACCAGAAACCCGTTGAGCGCCCCGGCCGCGGGGCCCCGCATCGCGGAGGTCATCCCGGCCACCGATCCGCCGGTGAAGAAGGCCACGAGCCCGATGATGGCGGAGACCCAGGCGCTCGCGGTGGCGTCGGGTCCCGCCACGAAGTTGGGCGTCAGGATGCCGGTGCCGAACGCCAGCAACTCCAGCAACAGGAACGTCGTGAGCGCGGTGATGAGACCGGCCCAGATCGGGCCCCAGCGCGAGCTATCGCGCGGGACCACGACCTCCGCTGCCTGCTGCCCCTGCTTGACGGGCCGGGGCGCCTGCTCGTGGCGCGCCTCCTCGACCCTCCTCGTCGTTGCGCGTGTGTCGCCTCTTTCTTCCACTGTCTTCCTCCTTGCCCTTGTGTGCTGGTGGGAACGCGGCCTTGGTGGCGCGTCCCAAAATACGGGGTGCTTATGCGTCGCCGCGATACCGCTCGGTGTCGTCCTCGACGTCGATCTCCTCGCGGCGGACGTCCTCCTCGACGACCTCCGTGCCCTCCACCACGTCCTTGCGCAGCCTGACCTCCTCCTTGGCCACCGCGCGCTTGTCGACGACGACCTCTTCCTCGGTCACCGGGACGGAGACCTCGTCCTCGCCGATCTGCGCCTCGGTCGCCTCGCCGGAGACGGGAACGCGCTCGACGGACACCTCCTCGTGCTTGACGGGGACCTCGACGCGCTCGCGGTCGGTCCTCACGCGCTTGCGGACCCTCATCGCGCCGGCCTCGCGCTCGCGGGTCCCGGCGCGCAGTTCCTCTTCGCTCCTCTGCACCCTCAACTCGTCCTCCCCCTGGAGCGCATGCCCGGAGCGCTCCTTCTCGGCGTGGGGTACGCCATAGGCGCCACGATCTCCGGTGGCCTTCGGTTCCTCGAGACC
>CADCUW010000376.1:3283-4628 GCA_902805985.1 uncultured Rubrobacteraceae bacterium | reverse complement strand
CTCGTGCCCCGCCGCCGCCAGTTCCCGGACGACGGGAGGAGCTATTAGCGCCCCCGCCGTGGGGCCGACGGAGACCAGGATCACGGGTTAGCCCTAGGCCGCGCCCGCGCCTTCCTCGTCGTCCTCGGGGGCGCCGGAATCGACTGAGGTCGCCTCGGGGGCGCCGGCGCCGCCCGGCGGGCTGACGAAGTCGTCGCCGGCAGCGGCGCCGACCTGATCCTCGGTCTCCTCCGGGGGCCGCTTGAAGGTGACCTCGAGCTTGTCCTGGCGGAGCTCCTCGATGGCGATCGTCAGGGGGTGCTGGGAGCGCGTGTGCACCTGGGGACCCGGGATGCCAAGGGCGTCGTTCAGGCCGAGGGTAGAGGTGTACTCGTTGATCTGGCGTGCGCGCTTGGCGCTTGAGACGACCAGCCCGTAGCGCGAGTCCACCTTGCCCAACAGCTCGTCGATCTTCAAATCATTCAGCATCTTTGCCTCCCACTACTATGGTTTCCATGGTCTCTATCATATCCCGGCGGGCCCGATCCCACTCGCCGTTGACGACCTCGAAGTCGAACTCGTCGCGGGCCGCCACCTCGCCCACCGCCGTCGCCAGCCGCGTCTCCATGGCCTCCGCCGTCTCGGTGGCCCTGCCCGAGAGCCTGCGCCGCGTCTCCTCCAGCGACGGGGCCCGGACGAAGACCATCACAGCATCCGGCCGCTTGCGCCGCACCTGCCGGGCGCCCTGGAGCTCTATCTCCAGGATCACGGACCGGCCCACGTCCAACAACTCCTCGACCTTCCCTTCCGGCGTCCCATAGAGGTTGCCCGAGTACTCGGCCCACTCCAAAAACTTGCCCTCCCCGATCCAGCGCTCGAACTCGTCCCTCGTGAGGAAGACGTAGTGCTCGCCATCGACCTCGCCGGGCCTCGCCGCCCGGGTCGTAGCCGAGACCGAGTAGGCCAGCTCCGGCACCGACTGGAGCGCCTCCCGGATCAGGGTGGACTTCCCCGCCCCGGACGGGCCTGAGACGACGATCAGGCGTCCTCTCAGGCCTCCTCTCAGGCCTCCTCTCAGGCCTCCTCGCACCCGAGCGCCCCGAGTAGTCGGTCCCGCTGCCCGTGCGTCAGGCCGACGAGGGTCTTCGAGCGGCTTATGCCGGCCTCCCTGAGCACGCGCGTGACCTTGATCCTGCCCATTCCTTTCATCGCGAGAAGCATCTCTTCGACCTTGGCGCCCCGCAGTTCCTCGGAGGGGTCCATTAGAAGATCGTAGACGTCCAGGTCCCCACTCTTGAGGTCCCGTTTGGTAGCGGCCCTGGCGAAGCGTACCCTGTTCGCCTCTTCGAGCGCGTTGCGGCGCTCG
>CADCUW010000376.1:0-3183 GCA_902805985.1 uncultured Rubrobacteraceae bacterium | reverse complement strand
CCGCAGTTCCTCGGAGGGGTCCATTAGAAGATCGTAGACGTCCAGGTCCCCACTCTTGAGGTCCCGTTTGGTAGCGGCCCTGGCGAAGCGTACCCTGTTCGCCTCTTCGAGCGCGTTGCGGCGCTCGTCGACCGTTCTCTCTGGTGCCCGCCTCAGCATCAGCGCGCAAGTATACCATCGGCGCCTGCGACCCGTCACCCGCCCGCAGGCGCAGAGGTCCGGCCGGTTCGAAAGGTCGCGCGCCTCCCGACGTGGCGGGCGCCTGTCCGGTTCGGGCCGAGCCCGGGCACCCAGCCCGAAGTTGCTCTCGTGTAGCGCCCCCACACTCCGAGCGTGGGGGCGTTTTGGGGGCGGTGTGGGGGCGGTGTGGGTGGTTCGCATCCGCAGGGGGCGGCAAGCTGGTGGCCAGAGCAGATAGTCCAGAGAGAGGAGAACAAGGGATGTTTACGGGGTCGGAGTCTTCCCTGGCCCACCAGAGGCGCCGGGGAGCTGGCGCGGGAGATCGACTCGGGGCGCCTCGAACGGAGGCTGCGGTTGGGCCGGCAACCCTCTTTCGGAAGACGGTGGGCGTTCTGGCTACCCCGTGAGATCCCGGTTCCTACCAACATGCCACCCTCGCGGAATTTAGCTCATTTGCGTGATGCCGAATTTTCCACGCGTACTTAAGCTGAGTGCGCCGAAGAGAGATAGGAGAGAATTATGGAGACTGTAGGTATTGGTTCGACGATCGAGTCCTTGCGAGCGGGCCTGCGCGGCACGGCGTACGCGGCGGGCGAGGAAGGCTACGACGAGGCGACCAGGGCGTGGAACCTGAACGCGCGCCAGGAGCCCGCCGTGGTCGTAATGGCCGAGGGTGCCGTGGACGTGATGGCCGCCGTGCGTTTTGCCCGGGACATCGGCGTGGGCGTGGGCGTGATGGCGACCGGGCACGGCGTGGGTGAGCCCTGCGACGGCGGCGTCCTCGTCAACACCTCCCGCATGAGGGGCGTGCGCGTGGACCCCGTGGCCCGGACGGCCAGGGTCGAAGCCGGCGCGTTGTGGACGGACGTGATCCCCGAGGCCCAGGCCCACGGCCTCGCCGGCCTCGTCGGCTCCTCCTCCCACGTCGGCGTCGTCGGCTACACGATGGGCGGCGGCTTCGGCTGGCTCGGGCGCCGGTACGGCCTGAACGCGGCAAGCGTCGTGGAGGCCGACGTCGTCACCGCCGACGGCGAGCTCCTGCGCGTGAGCGCCGACGAGCACCCCGAACTTTTCTGGGGCCTCGGGGGCGGGGGCGGCAACTTCGGAATCGTTACCTCCCTCGAGTTCAGGCTCTACCCGCTGACGACGGTCTACGGCGGCAACGTCTTCTACCCCATCGAGAGGGCCAGGGAGATCCTGGAACTCTATTCTCGCTGGAGCGCGGACCTGCCCGACGAGATGACGACGGCCGTCACCTTCCTCAACGTCCCCCCGCTGCCCGACATACCGGAGCCCCTGCGCGGCGGCTCGTTCGTGGTCGTGCGGGGCTGCTACTCCGGAGCCCCGGAGGACGGCGAAGAGGTGTTCCGGCCGGTGCGGGAAGGCATCGGAGATCCCGTCATGGACACGTTCGGGGTGATGCCGGTCGCGGCGATGGACGCGATCAGCATGGACCCGGTCGATCCGATAGGGGCCGTACAACACTCCGAGATGCTGCGTGACCTCTCTCCAGGGGCCATAGAAGCCCTCGTCGAGGTCGCCGGTCCCGACTCCGGCTCGCCGCTGATCATGCTCGAGGTCCGGCAGCTAGGAGGCGCGCTCGCCCGCGTCCCCGACCGCCTCTCGCCGATGGGCGGCGGCAAGGCCCGATACATCATGAACGGCGTCGGGGCGACCTTTACGCCCGAGATGGCCGCGGGCGTGAGGGCGCACCTCGCCCGCGTTAACGAGGCGACGCGCGAGCACCAGACCGGCGAGACCTACGTCAACTTCATGGAGCTCGACGCCGCGGGCGAGGACCGGGTGCGGGCCGCCTACCCCCCAGAAGACTTCGAGCGTCTCGTCGCCCTCAAGGACCGCCACGACCCCGAGAACCTCTTCCGCTTCAACCGCAACATCGCCCCCACAGGGGTGACCGGGTAGCGGCACGCGCGGAAGGCAAAGAGCCGGGGGCCGCGTGGAGCGTCCCCCGGTCCGAGAGCAAATCAAGAGAGGAGCAAAGATGTTCGGCAAACTGTTCGCCAACTTCGAGGCCAACGCCCTACTGGTCGTCCTCTCGGGGGTCCTCTCGGGGGTCCTCTCGAACCCCGTACCCCGGCACGTACCGTCCGCGGCATCCGAATCACGAGTCACCGCATGATCTCCGGCCGCCCCCGGCACGGCACGTTCCCCGTACCTGGCGAGTTCCTGGAGGATGTAACGACGGTGCGTGCGGCCTATCGGGCGCTCGAGACCGGCGACGTACAGGCGCTGACCCGCCACCTGGACCCGCGGGTCGAGTGGGTCCATCCCGCGGTCACCCGCCTTCCCTTCGACGGTATCGTCCGCGGCCTGCCCTCGGTCCTGCGGTCCGCCTTCCGCCGGAACGAGGAAGGGGAAGGCCCGCGGCCTTTTGCCGATTCGTTTCTGGAGATCGGCGACGGCGTTCTCGTCGTCGGCCGGTTTGTGGCGGGCGATGGTGCGCAAGCTCCAGAAGCGCCGTTCTTGCACGAATGTTCCGTAAGGGACGGCAGGATCCTGCGGATACGCGAGTACCCGGCGTAATCTCTGGTGCCGCGTCGATGTCCGGGTCAGAAGTCGGCGTGAAGCCTCGCCCGTAACGGTTCGAGGGTCCCTCTACTCCTCGATGGCGTATCGTACTGCCTGTTCGGTCGTCAGCGCCCGTCCCTCTTCCCTGAGCTCCCCGAAGGTCGGTTCTCCCAGGCCCGATCGGACCCCAGCCACCACGTTCTCGTAGAGGGAGGCGTCCGTCTGGTAGTAGGTGTGTCCGCGCAGCCCGATCTCCTCGATCAAGCCCTCCGCCGCCCCGAACTGCCGCGCCGAGCGCCCGAACTGCTTGCGCTTCCCGGCCACGACCGCGAGGCCCTCCAGGATGCGGGCGATGCTGCCCGCGTCCCCCATCTCCCCCGATGGCGGGATGCCTTCGGCTTCCAGACGAGCTTCCGGGACCGCTTCAAGAGGCTTGTCGGCACCAGCCCGTGGGCCTACCGGCGCACGTTCCGA
>CADCUW010000375.1 GCA_902805985.1 uncultured Rubrobacteraceae bacterium | reverse complement strand
GGTCCTGGTCCACGGTGTTCACGAGGTTGCGGCGCTCGGCCTCGACGACGAAGTCCTTGAACTTCTTGAAGCCGGCGTTGCGCTCGTCGAAGGAACCGAGCTGCACGATCATCTGCTGCTTGACCTGCCCGAGGACCCGGGGCCTGCCGCCGTTCTTCAGCGTCTCGACGGCCCGGACCAACTCCTGGTAGGGGTCGGCGGCGGCCTTCTTGGGCTCCTTGTCGGGGGTGCGCGCGGCGCGGTCTTCCTCCAGCAGGGAGGCGTAGGAGATGAAGTGGTCGGCCGATTCGATCAGGTGGTACGAAGTCGCCTCCGAAACCCCGATCACGACAACCGTCTTCCCCTGGCTGCGGAGCAGGCTCACGAGCGGGATAAAGTCCCCGTCGCCCGTGACCAGCACGTAGGTGTCGACCTGCGGGTGTTTGTGCAAGAAGTCCGAGCACTCGACCGCGAGCATCACGTCTATGGAGTTCGTGCGTCGTTTGGAGGCCTTGCCGCCGGGGAAGTAGCGGGCGGAGATGTAGCGCGGCGAGATGCCGTTCGAGTAGAGGGTGGGTGGGGCCTGTCGGAAGTCGCCCTCCGTCCAGTCCGCGTAGGCGGTGGCCGAGACTATGCGACCGTACTCGCGGGACTTCTCGAGGATAGCCGAGACGTTCGGCTTCGATTTATACTCCGTGACCGTGGAGATGTAGATGTTCTCCCAGTCGATGAATATTGCAAGATCTTCTGGCATAGGTTCTTTTCCTCACAAATGGGAGAGGCCCGGAGAATCTCCGGGCCTCTTGTCGGAATTTACACGCTGTAGCGGTCGTGGACCCTGACCGCGGTCTGGGACAACGTCTCGTCATCCAGGACGGCCTCGATCCACAGGACCTTCGAGCCGTCAGAGAAGCCCTCGGGCAGGTCGAAGGCCGATACGATGGTGGCCGGGTCTTCGGCGTCGGCGAACCAGATCGGGTACTCGTCCGATTCGACGAGCATCTCCCCGTCCTCGTCCGTGATGATGAGGCGGGCGCGGCGCTCGTCGTCGGTGGCATGCTCGCAGCCCTCGAACTTGGTGTAGACGACGAAGGAAGTCTCGCCGCTCTCGGCGGGCCGGATCTCATCGAGGATCCCGAAGAGCGTCAGGCGGCCTTCGAGCTCCGAGCAACCTTCGGCGAGGACGAGCGCCGTGCACTCGACCACGCCGTCGCAATCGTTATGCAACCTCTCCCCCTCCGCTCCCGTTCGCCTCCGGCAGGCCGGCGGCAGACTCGTTGATGGCCTCCTCGCCCGTGATCTCCTCCAGCGAGAGCTCGTCGGTAGCCCCGTCGGCGTCGGAGGACCTCGAGGCCGCCACCTTGGCGATGGCGCTCACGGAGTCGCCGCTCCTCAGGTTCATCACCCGCACACCCTGGGCGGCGCGGCCCTGCTGCGATACCGAGTCCGCGTCGATGCGGATCGTCGTCCCGAAGTTCGAGACGATGACCAGCTCGTGCAGTCCCGGGCGGACCACCCGCACGCCCTTGAGCTTGCCACGCTCGCCGTCGGTCTTGAGCGCGATCACGCCCTGGCCGCCACGGCCCTGGGGACGGAACTGAGAGAGGGCCGTTCGCTTGCCGAAGCCCTTCTCCGTGATCATGAACAGGTCCGCCGCGTCGTCGGCGACAACGTCCATGCTGAGGACGGCGTCGTCCTTGCCGAGCGTCAGGCCCTTGACGCCGGCGGTGGCCCGGCCCATGGGCCTCGCGTCCATTTGCTTGAAGCGGATGGCCTTGCCGTTGCGGCTCACCATGATGACGTCCGCGCCGTCTGAGACCTGGCGGACGGAGATCAGCTCGTCGTCGTCGGCGAGGTTGATCGCGATGATCCCGTCGGCCTTGAGCGGCGTGTTGTACTCCAGGAAGTTCGTCTTCTTGACGACGCCGTTCTTCGTGGCGAAGAGCAAATACGCGGCCTCGTTGAACTCCTTGGTGGCGATGACGGTCTGGATCCTCTCCCCCTGGGCGAACGGGAGCAAGTTAGCGATGTGCCGCCCCTTGGCCGTCCTCCCCATCCTCGGGAGCTGGTGCACCTTGAGCCTGTACACCTTGCCCCTGTTGGTGAAGAAGAGCATGTAGTGGTGGGTCGTCGTGATGAAGAGGTGATCGATGTAGTCGCCCTCTTTGAGCTCCATCCCGGCAACACCTATGCCGCCGCGTCCCTGCTTGCGGAAGGTGTTGACCGGCACGCTCTTGAGGTAGCCGCCGTTCGAAATGGAGATGACCATCTCCTCCTCGGCTATGAGGTCCTCTATCTCGAAGTCAACGCCTTCCTCGGCCGTTATGGCCGTGCGGCGCTCGTCGGCGTAGGCGGCCCGGACCTCCGCGAGCTCCTCCTTGATGATCCCGTACACCTTGCCCTCGTCGGCGAGCACGCCCTCCAGGTACTCGATCTTCTCCCGCAGATCTTTATGCTCCCGCTCGACCTTCTGGCGCTCGAGAGCGGTGAGCCGCTGCAAGCGGAGGTCCAGGATCGCCTGCGCCTGGCGCTCGGAGAGCTTGAAGGTCTTCATCAGGTTGTTGCGTGCCGTCTCCACGCTGCGCGACTTCCTGATGGTCGCCACGACCTCGTCGAGGTTGGAGAGCGCGATGAGCAAACCTTCGAGGATGTGGGCCCGCGCCTTCGCTCGCTCGAGCTCGTAACGCGTCCGGCGGGTGACGACCTCGAACTGGTGAGCGACGTAGTGCTTTAGGACCTCCCTGTACGAGAGCGTCTTCGGCACGCCGTTCACGAGGGCAACGAGGTTCACGCCGAAGCTCTGCTGCATCTGGGTGTGCTTGTAGAGGTTGTTCAGGACGACCTTCGGCACCGCCTCGCGCTTGAGCTCGATGACGATCCGCATCCCGTTCCGGTCCGACTCGTCGCGCAGGTCGCTTATGTCGGTGAGCTTGCGCTCCTTGACGAGCTCGGCGATCTTCTGCAAGAGGTAGCTCTTATTGACCTGGTAGGGGATCTCGGTGACCACGATCTGGGTCCGGTTACCCTTGATCTGCTCGGTGTGCGCCCGCGCCTGCACCTTCACCGACCCGCGCCCGGTGGTCACGGCATCTTTGATACCGCGCAGGCCGACAATCACACCCCCCGTCGGGAAGTCGGGCCCCTTGATGTGCTTCGCCACGTCCTCGTCGTCGAGCTCGGGGTCGTCGATGAGCGCCACTGTCGCGTCGATGACCTCGCCGAGGTTGTGCGGCGGTATCTTGGTCGCCATGCCGACCGCGATTCCGTCCGAGCCGTTGACGAGCAGGTTCGGGTACCGCGCCGGCAGCACGCTCGGCTGCCGCTGGCTCTCGTCGAAGTTCGGTACGAAGTCGACGGTGTCCGAGCTTATGTCCCTGAGCATCTCGGTCGCCATGCGGGTCAGACGCGCCTCTGTATATCTCATAGCGGCCGGCGGGTCGCCGTCGACGCTGCCGAAGTTGCCCTGGCCGTCGACGAGCGGGTAGCGCATCGAGAAGCTCTGGGCGAGCCTGGTCAGCGTGTCGTAGACGGCGGAGTCGCCGTGCGGATGGTACTTACCGATGACCTCGCCGACGACCGTGGCGCTCTTGCGGTAAGGGCGGTTCGGCTGGAGGCCGACGTCGTGCATGGCGTAGAGGACGCGGCGGTGGACCGGCTTCAGGCCGTCCCGGACGTCCGGGAGGGCGCGAGAGACGATCACGCTCATCGCGTAGGAGAGGAACGAGTCTTTTATCTCGTCCTCTATGTTGTGGGGTCTTATGTTTCCCGAAAAGGTGTCAAGCATTTGGGTCCCTCGTTATCTCGCCTCTGATGTTCAGGTATGCCTCCCCCGCCATCTCCGCGCCGATGCTACGCATCCAGGTTCTTCACCTCGCGGGCGTTCTCCTCGATAAACCGCTTGCGCGGCTCGACCTTGTCGCCCATGAGGTCCGTGAACAGCCCGTCGGCCACCGCGGCAGACTCGACCGTTACCTGAAGCAACGTCCGGTTCTGCGGGTCCATAGTGGTCTCCCAGAGCTGGTTCGGGTTCATCTCCCCGAGGCCCTTGAAGCGGCCGATGTTCGCGTTCCCATTGGCGTTCAGGCGCGTCAGCGTCTCCTGCAGCTCGCGGTCGTTGTAGACGTAGTAGTCCTTGCGCTGGTGCGTGATCTTGTACAAAGGCGGCTGCGCGATGTACACGTAGCCCGCCTCGATAAGCTCCGGCATGTTTCTGAACAGGAACGTCAATACCAGCGTCCTTATGTGGCTGCCGTCAACGTCGGCGTCGGTCATCAAGACGATCTTGTTGTAACGCGCCCCTTCGAGGTTGAAGCTGTCCCCAACCCCGGCCCCGATCGCGGAGATCATGGCCTGTATCTCGATGTTGGAGAGGACCTTGTTTATGTTGGCCTTCTCGACGTTCAGGATCTTGCCCCGCAAGGGCAGGATGGCCTGGAAGTTCCTCTCCCTGCCCTGCTTGGCCGACCCGCCAGCCGAGTCGCCCTCGACGATGTACAGCTCGCTCCTGGCCGGGTCCTTGGACGAACAATCCGCCAGCTTGCCCGGCAGCGTCGTGCTCTCCAGGTAGCCCTTGCGCATCTTGTCCCGGATCGTGCGGGCCGCCAGCCGCGCCCTCGCGGCCTGCAAGGCCTTGCCTATGATCGCCTTCGCCT
>CADCUW010000374.1 GCA_902805985.1 uncultured Rubrobacteraceae bacterium | reverse complement strand
CCCGAGCCCACCGCCTCGGCCCCCGCGGACGCCTCCGCTCCCGCCGCTTCTGCTCCCGCCGCCTCGGCGCCTGCGGCGGAGCAGCCGCCGGTTACCGAGGAGCCGGCCGTTGAGCCGGTAGGGCAAACGGCGGAGCCGGTGGCCGAGCCCCCCGTTCAGGAAACCGTCGATCCCGTGGTCGAACCCGTTCAGGAGACGGTAGACCCTGTTGTCGACCCGGTCGAGGAAACGGTCGTCGAACCTGTTCGGGAGACGGTAGATCCTGTGGTCGAGCCGGTCGAGGAGCCGGTCGATTCCGTCGTCGAGCCCGTGCAAGAGACGGTCGATCCTGTAGTGAAGCCTGTTCAAGAGACCGCCGAGCCGGTGATCGAGCCGGTCAAGGATACTGTGGAGCCGGTCGTGGGCGCGGTTGAGGAGACGGTCAATCCTGTGGTGGATAGTGTCGACCCGGTGGTGGATCCTGTTGTGGACACGGTCGAGGAGACGACCCAACCAGTCAAGGCTACGGTGGAGCCCGTCGTCGAACCCGTACAGGAGACGGTAGATCCGGTGGTGAAGCCGGTGCAAGAGACGGTCGAGGAAACCGTCGATCCCGTGGTCGAACCCGTCAAGGAAACCGTCGATCCCGTGCAAGAGTCGGTCAAGGAGACCGTTGACCCGGTCGAGGAAACGGTGGATCCGGTGGTGGATCCGGTGGTGAAGCCGGTTGAGGAAACGGTCGTAGAACCCGTGCAGGAGACGGCCCAAGAACCGGTCGTTGAGCCCGTACAGGAGGCGGTCGAGCCGGTCGTTGACGTCGTAGAACCCGTGGTGGCGCCCGTCCAGGAGACGGTCGCGGATCCTGTGGTGGATGTGATGGATCCGGTAGTCGAGCCCGTCGTGGACCCGGTGGTTGATGCGGTCGAGCCCGTCCAGGAGACCGTCGTCGATCCCGTGCTTGACGTCGTTGAGCCGGCCGTCGAGCCTGTCGAGCCCGTGGTGGACGTGATAGAGCCCGTGGTCGAACCGGTGGTGGACGTCGTAGAGCCGGTGGTAGAGCCGGTGGTCGATGTCGTAGAGCCGGTCCTCCAGCCGGTTCAGGAAACAGTTGTCGACCCGATAGTGGATCCGGTCGTAGACGTCGTAGAACCGGACGTCGACGTGGTCGAGCCGGTGGTGGACGTCGTCCAGCCCGTCTTGGAGACCGTGGTGGGTCCGGTCCTTGAGCCGGTTCAGGAGACCGTGGTGGATCCGGTCCTCCGGCCGGTAGTAGACGCCGCCGCTCCGATAGTCCAACCGGTGGACGAAGCGGTCGAGCCCGTAATCGAGACGCTCGACCCGGTGGTAGAGCCGGTCGAGCCTGTGGTCGACACGGTCGAGGAGACGGTCAAGCCGGACAAGGAAACCGTCGACCCGGCCGAGCCTGTGGTCGAACCCATTCAAGAGACCGCCGAGCCCGTGATCGAGCCGGTCACGGAGACCCTCGATCCTGTGGTCGACACGGTGGACCCCTCGGACCCGGTCGGGGGGACGACCACCGGGCCGGAACCGGACGACGCGGCGGTTGCCGGTCCGGTCCGCACCGAGCCGCCGGTGGGCCCCACGCCCCCCGACCCGGGCGGGGTCCCCGCCCGAGCGCCCGAAACCGTGGGGGCAACGCTCGAGCCGCTCGCCGCGCCGGCGGTCCAGGAGGAGGGGAGCCCCGGGGTTAGCGGCGGGTCGTCCCTGGCGTCCCGGTTGGCCGGCGCCGCCGCGGCGTCTTCGGCCGTGGCCGAGGGCGCCCCTTCGCCGGGAGGCCCTTCTCCCGAGCCCGCCCCCGCCGCGGACGCCGGCGGTCCGATCGGGGCCGACCCCTATGGCCCCCCCCTCGCTTCTTCTCGTGACGCGATCGGCGGCCACAGCATCCCGCCGGCAACGCCGACGAGAGGGCCGCCGCCGGCCCTCCTCTCCTCGGCCATAGGCCACTACGCCTCGATGCGCGACCCCGGCTTCGGCTTCGCGGCCCTGGCGGCGGCGCGCGACGCTTCCGACCAGCTGCCGCTGACCCTTCCCGGCGTCCCGCCGGCGCCCGCCCCGGGCGGATCGGCCCCGGGCGGATCGGCCCCGGGCGCCTCGGGCGGTGGGCCCGACCTGAGCGGCGCCCTGTCCCTCTTGCTTGGCGCGGCGTTGGCCGGCAAGTTCCTGTGGCACGCCCGCGACCTCCTCAGGCCCGACTCCGTCTTCGGGCCGATCGTCAACCAACCCAGCTAGTACCTCCTTACTAGCGGCGCGCCGTTTCTGCGCGCCGCAAACGCCTTGCTGCCCCGCCTCCGGTCTACCGAGGGCGGGGAAGGTGGGAAGACCCGCTTCGGGTCTTCGAGTAAGGAGGAAACAACTTGAGCTTGAGGCTCGAAAGAATCCCCGGCGCGACGCTCATACGGGCGGCGTTGACGGTGGCGTTGACGGTGGCGTTGGTGGCCGCGATGCTCGCCGTGTCCCCCGAGGCGGCCGAGGCCCAGACCTCGGCCCAGACCGAAGACAGGAGCGCCCCCTCGGTGGTGGTCCGCCCGGGCGACTCCCTGTGGTCCATAAGCGAGGGGCTGCTCGGCCCGGACGCGAGCCCGCGACGCGTCATGAAAGGTGCCGAGCGGATCCACGTGCTGAACCGCTCGCGCATCGGCGCCGACCCTAACCTGGTCCTCGCTGGCCAGGTGCTCTCGGTACCGTGGGCCATGTCCGGGCAGCCCACCGGGGCGGCGACGCCCGCGCGAGAGGCCGCCGAGGCGTCGGGGTCTAACCCGAAAGATGGGGCGGCGGCATCGGAGGGCAGGGAGACCCCAGAAAGGAGGGGACCGGGGCAGGGGGACATCCCCCGCTCGGAGATATCCCTAGAGGAGGCCGCCAGGATGCTCGGGGCAGACACGAATGCCAAGGAAAAACTCCCTGACCCGCGGGCGGCTGCCCCGGTTCACGACGTGAGGACGGTGGCCTCGAATGGCGCGCAGTTCGGGGCGCTCTTTGGGATCCTGCCCGAAACCAGCGCGGGGGATCGGCGCCGGCTTCTCGGCCTGGGGATCTGGATTCTCACGCTCGTCGCCGCGTCCCTCATCGCGGCGCATGGCCTCGGCTATTTCCGCGCAGGAGCGAGGAAGCAGGACCTCGGGTTCCGGGAGGCGTACGGTAGCTCTTACGGTAGCTCCTACGCCGCCTTCGAACCCCTCGCGGGCCCCGAGGACGCGCCGAGGCGGGTGCCGGAGGCGCACGATCGTACGGCGTACCCCGACGGCCCAACAAACGAAGGCACCGTTTCGGAAGACCGCTTCGACCTTACGGACCCATTAGTCCTTGCGCGGGTGAAACGG
The DNA here is from genome assembly GCA_902805985.1 of uncultured Rubrobacteraceae bacterium. Classification (GTDB taxonomy): domain Bacteria; phylum Actinomycetota; class Rubrobacteria; order Rubrobacterales; family Rubrobacteraceae; genus Rubrobacter_D. The sequence continues at coordinate 1,317 of CADCUW010000374.1, read as the reverse complement.
GCGCGGGTTCGCCGACAACCACCCCGGCCTCGGCCACACGGCTTGCGTCGGCCCGTCCGGACGCGGGCCCAGAGAAGACCTTCGAGCGGGCGCCGAAGGGCGACGGTTCGTGCCGTACGCAAAGAGTGGGAGCCCGGCGCGGCTTTGGCGGACGCCCTTGGGGAGATGCCTCTCCGTTCTCGGACGTCCCCGGGTGCGGACCTGGCGTGGCTCGAACCGCACCTGGAGGAGGCCTTAGGGGAGCTCGGTCGCCTGGAGCGGCTGAGGGGCTTGTCCCGGAGGGAGAAGACGCGAAGGGAGGCGTTAATGGCGCTGAAGGCGGCCGTCGAACGGGACGAGTAGGCGACCGGACAGCGGGCTCCCAGACGCCGGGAAAGGGCGGGGCGCCGCCGGAACGCCGGCCGAGCACAACGTGCCAATCGGCACGCGCGGCGCCCGAGCGCGCCCCGCTATCCTGAAGAAGCAGGTGCCGCGGGGAAAGGGTGGTCAAGACCATGGCCCGCACGCGCGTTCTGGTTGCCCACGAAGACGAGTACCGCGCCTACCGGGAGGTCATCGCCGCCGGTATCCGGGCGCTGCGCCCGCACGTAGTGGTCGCCACCTGCACCCCGGACGAGCTGGCGGGGGGGGAACTCGAGCGGTTCGGCCCCCAGGTGGTCGTCTGCGGCCGGAGCGGCATCGCGGATCCGGGCGACACGCCGGCGTGGGTCGCGCTGCCCCCGGAGTTCGGCCGACCCGCGCGGGTCCGCGTCGGTGATCGCCGGCGGGCGCCCACCAACCCGACGCTCGAAGACCTGCTGGGGATCATCGACGAGGCCGAGGACCTCCTCCGGGCGCGGACGGGCCGCGTGGCCTCCCGAGGGCCACGTGGCCGGACAAAGGGCGACCACCCCTCGTCGCCGTAGCGGAGTGGGCGATCTCGAAGACCGGGCGGTCTACTCGCGGGGACTTGGACGGATCGTACCTGACGTTCCTCCCCGTGGCTCACCGAGGATGTTCGTGTAACCTCGTAGAAGGTCCCCTTCTCTTTACCCTTATCCACCGGAGTGCGTGGAAGGAAAGTTCTCCAAAGTTCGCAAAGGAAGTAGCAAAGATCACTCATTTGGAGGATACGCCCGGTTCCTGGGGATTGCTACCGTGGTCGCGTTGGCTGGCTGAGCGGGGCCGACGAGCCTCGCCCTCACCGAAGAAGGAGGCGTTTATGAGGCGCACCATCTTGTTGGGAACGCTCGCGTTGGTCGTGGCGGCGATGATGGCCCTGGCCGGCCCGGCGTTCGCCAACCACGACCACAACCTCACCACGCCGGGGACGACCGT
>CADCUW010000373.1 GCA_902805985.1 uncultured Rubrobacteraceae bacterium | reverse complement strand
CTGGGGCCGCGTCGTCTACGTGCCCCTCTACGCGGCCGGGGTCCCTCTGGTCCGGTCGTTGGCGTGGAACGTGCCCACGATGGGCATCCTGTTGGTCGTCGTCGCCCTGCTGCTCGGATGACCTCGCTCCCCCGTGGGTCCGGGAGTGGGCCCCATCGCATCCGAACTCGGACTTCTAAGAACCCCTTTAGGGCGAAGTTCCGAGAACAACCCTTCCACGAGGTTGGATAAATAGGCGCTAAAGGGGGTGTTCGGAAGGACGCGCCGGTGCCCCCTTACCTTGCGCCTCGACCAGTTCCCAGAAACCCTTCCTCCCGCCCACCTCCGGCAGCCGAGAGTAGAGCCGGGAGTGCAAGGAGTAGATGACCCACCAGATCATGAACCCCATCACTAAGAACTCCGGCACCCCCAGCGTCAGCCGGGTTAGGGCGTTCACCCTCGCCACCTGTGAGTTGAACTCCCCCGTGCCGAATGGGGCGCCCACAATCCACAGGTTCAGCACGAAGTTGATCGCCGCGGTGGCTGCGTTGAGCAGCGCGAGCCCGGCGGTGCCTACGAGGAGGGCGCGGGCAACCGGGCGTTCGGCGAACAGGCTTTCCAGCGAAGCCTCCTGCTCGGGGGTGCGGGGGCCGAGGGCCTGGGCCACGAACGCCCCCAGCAGCGGGCGGCCCATCAGCAGCGAGCCGCCGAAGACCAGAGCGACCAGGATGGCGCCGACGGTGTCCTTGAGGGCGTAGAGCGCCCCGTCCACGAACCAGAAGGCAAGCACGCCGCGGACCATAGCGTTGAGGCCGAGGAAGGCGGCGATGAAGTTGAAACGCCCGCTGATAAAGGACAGGTCGGCCAGCACCCAGCCCACGGGGACGAGGGCGGAGAGCAGGTAGGCGGGCACGGCCCCCAGCGGGTCGGAGAGGTAGGCGAGGACGAGGATCGGCACGACGGCGCCCAGCAGCACGTCGAGGGCGAGTTTCAGCAGGCGGTTGATGGATCGCAGCTTACCCCTTGATGGCGTAGGACCGCATCCCACGAAGGGACGATCTTCCACGGCCTGTCTGCGGAACTTCCTAGAACCCCCTACAGGCGAAGTTCGCTGTATTGCCCTTCCGCGCGATCGGGCGCGTAGCATTCCCGCTGCGACCGCGACCCGGGGTGTGTGGCGTATGCCGAGGCCAAAGACCGAACCGACCAGCGAGCCCCACGGCCCGCGGCCCGAGACGGGTTGGCGTAGACTGTCACGGACGTCGGCTTAAGGGAGGCGGGCCTTGGAGAAGGTGACGGGTATAGGGGGCGTGTTCTTCCGGGCCGAGGATCCGAGCGCGCTGCAGGGGTGGTACGCGGAGCACCTTGGGGTCCAGCCGCCGCCCGAGACCTACGAAGAACCGGTGTGGCGCCAGGAAGCCGGGCCCACGGTCTTCGCGGCGTTCGGAGAGAATTCGGAGCACTTCGGGAGGGCCGAGCAGCGGTGGTCCATCAACTTCCGGGTGCGCGACCTCGACGCCATGGTTGCCCAGCTACGGGGCGCCGGCATCGACGTAGAGGTCGATCCGGAGGTCTACCCCAACGGGCGCTTCGCCGCGCTGGCCGACCCGGAGGGCAACCCCGTACAGCTCTGGGAGCTTTCGTCCACGCCGCCATAAGCGAGAGAAGCCACGGGGGAGGGCGGCGCGGCACCACGCCCGAACCCCTTGGAAGGCTTCCGAGGCGAAGTTCCGAGAACACCCCTTCTGAGACCGTCCGAAAAGGGGTACGAGCAACGCTCCGAGCGTGAATTTGGTTGGTATACGGAGCATGAAAAGGGCCTTTAGGTCGTCTGAGGAGCTACGCTGCAGGATCTTCCGACCCTTTTCGGACAGTCTCTCTACGAGGTTGGGTGAATAAGCCCGCCGCGGCCGCGTGTGAGATGCTACGGAGGACGGCCCATGGGCCGCGCGAAACTTCGCGGGCGTTGACACCGACCGGGGCGGGGATGGCGGAGAGCGGCGGGTTCTTCGGGAAGTTCGAGGATCAGAACGACGACTTCCCCTATTACGATGGGCGGCCGACCAGGATCTCCGGGCGGGGGTGGTTGCTGGTGGCGGGGGTGGCGATCCTCGGGTTCGTCGTCATACTCATGCTGCCGATACCCTTCTTCGCGGGGGGGGGTCGGGCAGATCGTCGGGGCGATCCTCTACGTCGCTGTCGCGCTCGGGGCCCCCGCGTTCGTCGCGCCGGGGAACTGGGGGGCGATATTCCGGAGGGTTCGGAGGAAGGATCCCCTCTTGATGGTCGGCTTCGCGCTCCTCAACGTGGTGGTCACCTTCGCCCTCGGGACGATGTTCCGTATCCTGTTCGACACGAACGCCAACCCCGTGGCGGCCCAACTTTCCCAGGTGTCGACGTCGCAGCTGACGCTGTTCTTCCTCGAGACGGTGCCGCAGCTCCTCGGGGAGGAACTCGTCACGATCCTGCCGTTCCTGGCGATAACGTACTTCGCCTACTCGCGGATGGACCTGTCCCGGGGGAGCTCGATCTTGATCGCGTGGCTGCTCACCGCCCTCATCTTCGCCCTGCTCCACCTGCCCAGGCCCGTGCGACCGAGCTCGCGGTGGGCACTGGCGGCGCTGCGCGACGAGGCGCGCCGGTCCTTGCGAGAGGCGGGCTAGGGGCTTGGGGAACGGCGGCAGGCCGATGGCCGAGTCCCAGCTATCCGAGTTGAGGAACATGCGCGTGATGCTGGAGGAGGCGAGGCTGCTCGCCCGCGGCCTGGCCTACCACAGCAGGGCGAGGCTGGAGGCGGCCGTCGGGCGGGCGCTGGAGGAGGTGGACGGCCAGATAGAGGAGCTGCGGGCCGGCCGCAAAGAGAGACAAAGCGTGCAATCGGAAAAGAGACCGGAGAAAGTGACTCCGGTGCCGTCGAAGAAGGGGGCCGGAGTGGAAGAGGAACGGTTGGAAGAGGGCGGCAGGGAGATGGCGCGCATCGTCTACTTCTCCGACGCCGTGTTCGCCATAGCCATCACGCTGCTGGTGCTGCAAATCCGGGTTCCCGCCGGGCTCTCGCCCACGGAACTCCCGTCGGCCCTGGTCGAGATGTGGCCCAGGTTTCTGAGCTATCTGATCAGCTTCACGGTGATCGGCAGCTTCTGGAGGGCCCACCACCGTATCTTCCGCCACATCAGGTCCTACGACGAGTCCCTGATCTACTTGAACCTCCTCTTCTTGATGTGCGTGGCGTTCCTACCGTTCTCGGCCTCGCTGATCGGGGAGTACGGAAGCCAGCCGGTAGCGTTCGAGATCTACGCCGGTAACGTCGCCGCGACGGGGCTGTTGTTGGGCGGGGCGTGGTGGCACGCCACGCGGGACGGGCGCCTCACCGGCGGCGACCTTGACCCCGGTCTGATCCGCCAGCTCATGGCAGAACAACTGTCTTTGCCCGTGACCGCCCTGGTTTTCGTGCCGATCTCTTTCTTCTTCGGCGTCACCGTTGCCGCGTATTCCGTGATCGCTTTCTTGCTGATTGCATCAGTCGTGCGGAGGATCCTCCCGCGCCTGCGCGACCGTTCGCGAGCACAAGAGTCGACAGAGGAACACGGAGAGGAGGAAGAAACGAAACGATAAAGCGCATTACACATCTGAGCGGAAGGACTTTGCGCCGGGCAGCGATTGAGAGAGCCTTTCCAGACGTGCACAGCAGATAGACGCGGAAGTAGTGAAGATGGATCAGGAGGTCGTGATGCAGAGTAAAGAAAAGAAGGCAGTCGAAGGTGAACCCAGGCTCACACCTACCAGCCCCAACGCGATGCAGGCCATCAGCGCTCTTCATGTCTATATCTTACATCCATGGGTAGCCCCGGTCCGAGCGGTCCAGCCAGCAAGGGGGCGCAATACCTGCCGAGGGGTATTATCGGGGCCGAGCCGCAAGGACGATAGGGCCGGGGCCACGCAGACTTCCGAGAACAGGTCTTATGCACCATTGATTACGACGCAACATTATGCGCCCATCGAGGCCTCCCGCATAGTATCCTGACCAAGGCTGGAACCCGAGGAAGGGAGAGCCCGATGGCGGGAAAGAACTGGTCGGACTTGAGTACTCGCCAAAAGAGGGGCATCACGCTCGGCGCCGTGGTACAGCTTGTGCTCCTCGGGGCGGCCTTGTCAGACATCTACCGCCGCCCCGAGGAGCAGATCCGGGGCAGCAAATGGCCGTGGGTTCTGGCGTCCTTCGTGAACTTTGTCGGCCCCGCATCCTACTTCCTGTACGGCCGTAAACGGTAGGGGCGCTCGTGAGCCCTTACGTGCTCCTGGTGCCCGAAGCGACGTCGGGTGTAAGCCCTGACCTTGACCATGCCTGTTCACCTCCCGTTAGGGATGGGGGCCACGATGCCCCTTCCCTAACTAGGTGGGTTAGGCGGTGTTTGATGCACTTACAAAGCTGCGAACTTCGTGGAATGCGCCTTCCACGCACTCCGGTGAATAAGGGCAAGAAGAAGGGCCGGGACCCCCTTAGGACCCCGGCCCTGAACCCGGCGCTCGCCCGGCGTTTTAGCTCGACGGATCGGACAGCCCGGGTGGCGGCCCCACCGGCTCCATGCGTCCGAACATCGCTTCGTCGGGGTCGGCGTAGATGTGGAGTCCGAAGCGGGTCGAGAGGTCGCGGCACATGTTTATTC
>CADCUW010000372.1 GCA_902805985.1 uncultured Rubrobacteraceae bacterium | reverse complement strand
TGACGGCAACCCCGAGGTCACGCGGGTGACGAACGACCGGTCGAGCGCGGTCAAGATCAAGAGCGTCGGGTCCGTCTACAAGCCGCGCGCCAACGAGCCGTTTCGGGCGGACCGCAGGCTCGCCGCGGGCAAGACGATAGCTTTCGAGACGGGCTATGACGCGAACAGCGATACCCTCACCCGGCAGTACATCTACAACAGCGACGTGGGCAACGAGGAAGGCACGAGTGTCAGAACCTCCGCCGGCTCTTTCGTGGATCGCTGCTAGCCGGGCCGCGGACCGCCCTCACGGTCGTGCTGTTAGTGGGCGCGCATCGAGCGCAGGGCTTGCGTCACAGTTCTAACGGACCTTCTCGCTCGTGCTCACCCCGCCTTGCTCAACAACATCTGGTCGACCGCGCTCCTTGGGTTGTCGGTCGTTCCGATGTAGATGCTGTGGTTCTTGCCGTTCTTGACGAACTTGAAGTACCAGTACGGCCCGCGGCGCGTACCCTTCTCCGTGTAACGGTACTCCGACTGGAGCCAGCCGCTACGGTAGTTGATGCGCTGCTCCACCTTGCTGGCCGGGTTCAGCTTGTCGTCTATGTACACCTTGAGTTCCGCCAACTGATCCCGGTCCAGTTGGTCTATCTGCTCGCGAAGCTCCATGCGGGCGATCCCCTTCCTGACGTGTGCTGCACACAGTATACGTGTGACGAGCGGGTTGTCAAGAGGGGTTAGGAGCGAGCGTTGTATCGGGCGCCGTGCTAACGCGGCGATCTTCTCTGGGATACTCGCTCGCTCGACGAAACGTTCTATGAGAATCGAGGTGTAGAAGCCTTAACGGTCGTCTCTGGTCAGTGCGCTACACTCTTGCGGCTATGAGAGTTATCGTTGTCGGGGCCGGTCTCGCCGGCCTCACGTGCGCAAAGGTGTTGAAGGGCCGTGGTGCCGAGGTCGCCGTCTTCGAGGCGTCCGACGGCGTCGGTGGTCGCGTGCGCACGGACGAGAGGGAAGGTTTTCTGCTCGACCGGGGCTTCCAGGTGTACTTCACCTCCTACCCGGTCTCGAAGCGGCACCTGGACCACGGGGCGCTCGACTTCCGCGCCTTCGACCCCGGCGCCGTGGTGCACAGGGGGTCAGAGCGGAGCGTGCTCTCCGACCCGGTCAGGGACCCGAAGGCGCTGGTGCCCACCCTTCTCTCGGAAGATGCCACCTTCGCGGACAAGCTCCGCACCGTGGGCCTCGGGGCGAGGACCCTGCCGGGGAGCGCGACGAGCGCGGGCCGGGAGAACGGCGGGGCCGACGTCTCGATACTAGAGTATTTGAGGTCATCCGGGCTCTCAGAGCGGTACATCGACTCGTTCTTCAGGCCTTTTTATGGTGGGATCACGCTGAACCGGGCGCTCACGACGAGCTCTCGCGTCCTCCGGTTCACGTTCAGGATGCTCGCCACGGGGAGGACCGTGGTGCCGGCGCTCGGGATGGGGGAGATCTCCAACCAGCTCGCCTCCCACCTGGCGGAGAGCGACGTCCACCTGAACACCCCCGTCGAGACGCTCTTGCGCGAGGACGGCAGGGTGCGCGGCGTCGCCACCTCAGGAAGGGAGCACGAGGCCGACGCTGTGGTCGTTGCCACGGACGCCCCGACGGCCGGCGACCTCACCGGGGACGAGACCCCGAAGGAATCTGTGGGGGAGGTCTGCCTGTACTACGAGACGAGCGGGCTGGACGACGGGAGGAAGATCTTGCTGAACGCCGACGACGCGCCCTTCGTAAACAACGCCTCCGAGATGAGCAACGTCTCGGAGAAGTACGCCCCCGAGGGACGCCACCTCCTCTACGCCGTTACCCTGGCAGGGCTCGACCTTTCGGACGAGGAGCTCCTGCGCCGGGGTGTGGAGGATATCAGCCGGTGGTATCCGGACGCCGAGTTCCGGCCGCTCGGGCTCCGCCGCATCCCATACGGCCAGTTCGCCCAGCCGCCTGGCATCCACGAGGGTCTGCCGGACAACCGGACGGAGACGTTGGGGTTGTTCCTGGCGGGCGAGTATACGGAGGACTCCTCCATCAACGGCTCGATGCTCTCCGGGGAGAAGGCCGCGCTGGAGGTGCTCGGGTGAGCGGCGTCTATGAGAACGGCGCGCCGGCGCTGAAGATAGAAGATCTCAAGAAGACATACAAGAACGGGTTCCGGGCGCTCGGCGGGGTCTCGCTGGAGGTCGGGGGCGGGAAGTTCTTCGGGCTGCTGGGTCCCAACGGGGCGGGAAAGACGACGCTCATCAACAGCGTGGTCAGCCTCGCGCGGCCGGACTCCGGCACGGTCGAGGTCTACGGGAGAGATGCCTTCACGCAGTTTCGTGAGGCGCGGCGCATGATCGGGGTCTCGCCGCAGGAGATCAACCTCGACAAGTTCCTGACCGTCGAGGAGGTCCTCGTCTTCCACGCCGGCTACTACGGCGTCCCGAAGAAGAAGGCCAAGGACAAGGCCGCCGAGCTGCTCGAACGCTTCGGCCTCGTCGAGAAGCGGGCCCAGCGGACGAACACGCTCTCGGGCGGGATGAAGCGGCGCGTGATGTTCGCCCGCGCCCTCATGCACGACCCGAAGGTCCTCTTTCTCGACGAGCCGACGGCGGGCGTGGACGTCGAGCTTCGCTACAGCCTGTGGGGCTACGTCAGGGAGTTGAACCGCGGCGGCATGACCATCCTGCTGACGACGCACTACCTCGAGGAGGCAGAGGCGCTCTGCGAGGAGATAGCCTTGATAGACGGCGGCGAGATCGTCGCGCAGGGGACGAGCGCCGGGCTCAAGGAGCGGTACGACGCGGCCAACGTCGAGGAGGTCTACATGAAGGTCATAGGCGATGCTACTAACTGACCGGACCTTCAGGACGCTGCTCTCGCGCGAGGTCCTGCGCTTCACGAGGGTCTGGATGCAGACGATACTGCCCCAGATACTTACCTCCCTGCTCTACCTCGTCGTCTTCGGCATAGCGTTGGGCTCGAGAATTCGCGAGATAGAGGGCGTTCCTTATCTCGAGTACATCCTTCCCGGCATCGCGCTCATGAGCCTGGTCACCAACTCTCAGATGAACTCGTCGTGGTCGGTCTTCGACGCCAAGCGCGAGCGCTACATAGACGAGGTACTCATAAGCCCCATGAGCGATCTGCAGATAGCGCTGGCGTACTCTTTAGGCGGAACCCTGCGCGGGGTCGTGATGGGCGGATGCACCTTGCTCGTCGGCGTCCCGTTCGTCGGGATCTCCGTCCAGCACCCGTTGCTGCTGGTGGTGATCGGGGTCCTCGGCGCCTTCGCCTTCTCCGCCATAGGCACGATGGTCGGCGCTTTGGCGACGAGGATAGAGCACATCTCGTTTCTGACCAGCATCGTCATCCAGCCGCTCACGTTCTTAGGCGGGGTCTTCTACTCCGTCGGGATGCTGCCAGATTCCCTGAGGCTGGCGACGTACTTCAACCCGATCTTCTACACCGTGGACGCCGCCCGCTTCGCCACGTTGGGCATCTCCGACCTCAACCCCTACCCGACGCTCGGGATGGTCTTCCTGATCTCCGTCCTCGCCTTCTGCGGCGCCTGGTGGGCCATAAGCCGTGGTCCGAACCTCCGCTACTAAGGGCGCCTCAGCCTGGTCCGCCTGGGCCTTTGTACTCTTGGTCTTCGCGCTGTCGAGGCTGCTGTTCATGGGGGCCGGCGCCGTCGCCGCGGCCTCTCTTCCGCAGGCTGACCCGGCGGGGGATCCCCTGGGACCTGCCGGCTTCCTGGGCTACTGGGCGCGCTGGGACGGGGCGTGGTACTCGGAGATAGCGACGGAGGGCTACGGGGAACGCGCCCCGGCCTCCACGGCCTTCTTCCCGCTGTATCCGATGCTCGTCAAGCTGGGGGTCTTTTTCGGGGGTGGTCCGGCCTTCTGGGGGGTTCTGGTCTCGCTCGTGACGACTGCTTTCGCGCTTTTCTTCCTCTACCGAATAGGCGAGCACCTCTTCGACGCCCGCGCCGCCCGCGCCGCCACGCTCTGCCTGGCGTTCTTTCCGACGGCCTTCTTCCTGAACGCCGCCTACACCGAGGCACCTTTTCTCGCGCTGACGACGGGGACTCTCTGGGCGGCGCTCGTGCGGCGGGACTTTCTGGTCGCGGGGCTTCTGGGGGCGCTCGCGGCGGCGACGCGCAACGTGGGCGTCCTGCTTGTGGTGCCGCTCCTCTGGGAGTGGGCGCGGCACCGGCGGGAGGTCGGGTTGCGCGGCGCGCTTGGCATGGCCCTCGTTCCGGCGGGCCTTGCGGCCTACGCGGCCTACCTGTGGGCGAGGTTCGGGGACCCGCTGGTCTTCGCCCGGCAGCAGGGGGATTACTGGAACCGCGAGGTGTCCGGGCCTCTGGCGACGCTCGGCGACGCCTGGCGGGCCGCCGGGGTGGGGATGGAGTACGTTCTCGACCCGGCGACGCTCTTCCTCGGGGCCGACGCAACGCCGGCGCTTGAGGCCTCGAACGTGCTCAACCTGGGGTTCCTGGGGTTCTTTCTCGTGGTGACGTTCGCGGGGCTCTTCGTGTTGCCGCCGGGGCTCTCGGTCTACGCCGCCGTGCTGGTGCTGCTGCCGGTTCTAACGCCCTCGCCCCGGTTCCCGCTGATGAGCCTGCCGCGCTTCGTGCTCGGGGC
>CADCUW010000371.1 GCA_902805985.1 uncultured Rubrobacteraceae bacterium | reverse complement strand
GGGACTACGGCTACAACCAGTCCGCCGCCATAAACGTAGTCGACGGTGACATCGCTGGCACGGCCACGGCTTGGGCTATCACGGGCGTCGATCACGACAACCTCCCCGCCGCCACCACGGGGCAGTTCAGCACCGATGGCGCGAACGCTGGCCAGGTTATCCTCAACAACTAACCCGACGTAGCAACCGCAACACCAGGCGCCCCTCTCGGGGGCGCCTCTTTTATGATCGAGAGAAGGGGGACGAGGGTGCTGGGGGTGAAGGCCATACGGAGGAGGCTCAGGCGCAGGGCGCTCAGGCGCAAGGGCTACCGTCCTGAGGAAGAGGTCTTCGACCGCTTCGCCGAAAGGTTCGGCCCCATGCTTCGCGAGCCTAAGCCCGAGGGGCCCCAGGAGGAACCTCGGGAGGAGTTTCGGGAGGAACGCCAAGAGGAGACTCGGCAGGAGCGCCCGTGGGACGCATCCTCGCAGCCTCTTATGCCAGCCGTACCCGCCTCGCCGGCTCTTGAGGTACTGGGCCTCGGGGCGGGGGCCTCTCCAGAGGAGATAGCGGCTGCCTACAAGCGCATGGCCCGCACCTACCACCCGGACAAGGTGGCCGGCGAGGCTCAGGAAGTCAGGGAGTTCGCCGAGGACAAGATGAAGGAGATCAACGCCGCCTACTCCGAGCTAAAGCGCCACCGATGAGCGCCGCCAGAGGAAGGGAGAGGGAGATGCCTAGGACGCCGACGAGGACCGCAGCATCGTTGCGGAGGGGGGACGCAGAAATATGAGGAAGCTGTCGATACTGGTGGCCACAGCGCTCGTGCTTGCGATGATGCTGGCCCACGCGGGGACGGCCTCGGCGGTCGCCATCGCCAACGGCAAGGGTGGCGAGAGGGCCAACCCGAACGCGGCCCGCGGCATAGCCAAGGCGGGCGCCAACACCGCCAAGCACGACAGGACCGCCGAGTGGGAGGCCCTGGCCAAATCCGACCTGAGGAACGCCGCCACGGCCGCCGTCGCGTATGCCGCCGATCAGCCCGACGGCAGCTACGCGGGCATGACCCTGGCCGTCCTAGAAGCAAATTATGGGTTCGTGCCAACCCGGGACGTTATCACGCAGGTCTTCGTGGTGGCCGACGGCGACGGGTTCCTGGTCCAGTCGGAACACTCCCTGGGCGGCGGTGCCTTCCAGTACGACAGCACGAACGGGGAGATCACGCCCATCCCGAGGTTCTAGCAGCTAGTCCGGAAACCGAGCTTCTATTCACCGGAGTGCGTGGAAGGGGTGTTCTCCGAAGTCCGGATACAGATTCCTGCATAGCCTAGTCCACCGGGACGGGTTTCTCTCCCGTTCCCCGGCCCGACGCATTCTAGTCAACACTACATCTTGTGGCGCTGGATATATATGCGCGTTTTCCGTTTAGGAACTCCACACAACCCCCACACGCGAAGCCCGTGGAATCCGCCTTCCCCAAAGTTGGACACGTGGGTTACAATGCCAGCGTTCCACGACAAAGGCAAACCCGTCGCGAGGCGGGGGCGCAAAGCCACGGGCCTCTAGCAGGCAGCCGGGCCACCGAAAGGGGCTTCATGGAGTCTTCTGCGCATACCCACCCTCCCAGTACCTCGAAGCGGTCGCGACGCGGGCAAGACCCGGTCCTGATCCTCCGAGAGGACCGAGCCCTCGGCGGACACGTCGAGCAAGCAAAGGGACCATTAGCACGTTCTTACGAAGGGTGCTTCGAACTGCCGGTGGCGATGGTGCTGGCGGTGATGTGGGTGGCGGGGGCGGCGCTGGTGGGCTCGTGCGCACTGGCGCTCTACCTTTTGGGGTCTTCGCTGCTGCAAATCCTGAACTAGCAACCGCGAGGCTTCGGTAGTTCTCAGTTCTCCCTGACCGCCGATCCCCGGGGCCACGTGAGGAAGGCGGACGGCGGGAGACGCCAGGACCAAGCAAGGGGAGGGGTAGCGATGATCGACAAAACCGCAGAAGGCACGCGTGGCGCGTCCGAGAGGCGAGGGGTTCCCTCTTCGGTGGCGCGCGATTTCACGGCGCGGGTCCTCATCGTCGACGACCACGACCTGGTCCGGGACGGCTACCAGCGCATGCTTGCCCGCGAAGAGGGCCTGGAGGTGGTCGGCGAGGCAGCCAACGGCTGGGAGGCCGTCGAGCTCTGCCGGAAGCTGCGCCCCGACCTGATCTTGATGGACGTGCGCATGCCCGAGATGGATGGGCTAGAGGCCACGCGCAGGATCAAGGCGGAGTTTCCAACCACCGGCGTGCTCGTCGTGACCACCTACGACAACCCCGACTATCTCCTCGAAGCGATAGAGGCCGGCGCCGCCGGTTACATCCTCAAGGACGCCCCCAAGCAGCAACTGGTGAACGCCGTGAGGAGGACCCTCAACGGCGAGTCCCCGCTGAACCAGGAGCTCGCCGTGCAACTGATCTCCCGTTTCGCCTGCGGGGCTTACCAGCAGCGCGGAGAACCGGCGACGCCGCCACCGGACATGCCCCGTCCTCCCGAGAGGTTGCCCCAGGGTTCCTCCAAGGGGCTCACGCCCCGGGAGATCGAGATCCTGGCGCATCTGGCGCAGGGCAAGAGCAACCCGCAGATCGCGCAGGAGCTGGTGATCAGCTGGGCGACCGTCAAGACCCACGTGCAACGCATAATCGCCAAGCTCGGGGTCTCCGACCGCACCCAGGCCGCGGTGCGCGCAATCGGCCTTGGGCTCGTCGACGCCGAACGCTCCTAGCCTCCTAGCCGCACCCGAGCACGGTGGGCCACCCCCATGGAGCAGATTCGCAAGGAGGCGGGGCAGCTATGGCGAGTATTAGCGGCAGGCAAGTCCCGGGGAATCCAGGATCGGGGCTACGCGTACTTTCTAGTAGACTGCTTGGCGGAAAGTCAGCCGATGAACTTCGCCTTCTGAGGGGGTTCTAAGAAGTTCGTGTGCAGCACGTTCCTCCGCGTAATACACCGTGATCCGGCAATGTTGGGGCGTCCGCGGGCGTGCCGGGGCCGAGTCGGGAGCTGGGACGTTGTCGATGCGGGGGATCCCGCATAAAACCCCACGGTGGCCGCGGGATTTGTCCGGGCGCCCGGACGGTCTAGGCGAACATGGAGCGGTCGGGCCTCTCCGGCTCGCGGGGCTCCCCCATCTGCGAGCGCTTGTGGGCCCGCATTACCCACAGGTCGAAGCGCCGCTCGTCCGCCTCGAAGTAGGGGGCGTCCACGGCCAGCCCCTCGCCCGCCTGGAGCGCCCGGTCTATCTGCTCGCGCAGCACGAGCAGGCCGGCCCTGTTGGCGTGGATCTCCGCCACGGGCTCGCCCTCCCCGCCGACGCCTACGACCCTCCGCGGTGCCCGGATGTGCAGGTAGGGGGTTTCGTGCTGGGGTCGGGCATCGGTCGTCAACCCTCCGCCTCGAAGCCGTCGAGCAGGCCCCGCCCGTACTCTCGCGCGTGCTTGTCTACCCACACCACCAGGGCGGGCTTCCCCATCTCGCTTGCCGTGTAGCGCAGGGTCGGTATATCGAGCGCGTCCGTGTGGCAGTAGCGGCGCACAGCCTCCAGCTCCTCGAGCACGTCTTTCGGGATCCGCACCGGTCCTTGCTCCGTCACCTCCCGAACACCCTACGCCACCACGGGCGAGGATCCGGCGCCTCCGGGCGCTCCGTGGCCGCCTGTGCGTCCGCGGGCGGGGCGGTAGGGGTATCGGTAGGGCCTGGCGTCTCGGGAGATTCTCGCGCCTCTCTGAAGGCCTGCAGTTTGCGGCAGAGGTCCTCACGCTCCCGCTCAGCCGCCTCACGTCGCCGCCGCTCCTCGGCCAGCTCCGCCCGGACGGTCGACTCGGCCCTCTCGGTGATCTCCAGGCGCACCCGGAGCTCCGTCGCCTCCACGGTGCGGGCCTCCAGGCGGTCAACGACGTGGCGCAATCCTTCGCCGGCGTTCGCCACGAGGTTCGCCGCCTCCTCGGCCTCCGCCGAAGCTCCTGCGAACTCTTCCGACGCAACGGCTTCGCCGCTTCGCCTGTTCCGCAGGGCGTTGAGGGAGTCTATAGAGACGATAAACCGCTTGCTTACGCCCTCTCCCTCTTCCCGAGCTACAAGGAGGCCACGGCGAACGTAACCCTGAACTGAACGGCGAGACACGCCGAGCACCTTCGCCGCTTGCTTCGTCGTTGTCCAGCCCGAACCGTCGAGGCCTTCGTCGTATGCGCCGGCCGCTTCGCCGGTCTCGTGCGCCGTGTTTTCGCCGTTCGGTTCGCCGTCCATGCGGGCATCCTACAGCGGACCGGAGCGGGGCGCTATCTTTCCCAGGCGGTCCCTTCGAGCTCGTAGCGCCGCACCTCGTCCGGGGTGAGCAGGGGGAGCCCCACGGAGGCCCGGTTGCGCTCCAATAGGTTTCGGTCCCCCTGGCGGCGCTCCCTGTCCCGTGCCTCGATCTGTTCGGGGGAATAGAAGTGCTCCCAATACGCGCGGCGCTCCTCGCCGGCGGCGCCGGCCTCCTTAATGCCCTCCACGGCCCGCTCAAGCTCGTCCAAGCGGCGCCGAAGGGGGTTGCTCAAGAGCACACCGTCCCGTCCTCGTTCCACCGGACCGGGGGACCAGGCCTCTCGCGCAGGCCGCGGACTATCTCGTCCTCGCCCACCCAGAAGCCGAGCATCGTCC
>CADCUW010000370.1:2708-4659 GCA_902805985.1 uncultured Rubrobacteraceae bacterium | reverse complement strand
GGAATGGAAATCGTGCTTGTGCGTGCGCAGATGGTCCGTGAGGTGCGAGATGCGCTTGGTGAGCACCGCCACCTGAACCTCCGGCGACCCCGTGTCGCCCTCGTGCGTCCGATGCTCCTGGATGATCCCTTGCTTGCCTTCTACAACAGCCAACTTCTTCCTTCTCCTCTGAGTTCTCTTCTCTGTTCTGATCTCACTCTATTCAACCCGTTATGCTACCACACGTATCTAATGCCATCCCCACCCTGCCGCCCCGGGATCACACGTAACCTTCCGTTAACCGGCGCGCCTCCTCGACGTCACGCCCGATCTGCTCTTTGAGCTCCTCCACGCCGCCAAACCGCCGCTCCCCGCGTATCCTTTGCACGAACAGCACCTCCACTTCCTGCCCGTAGAGGTCCTCGTCGAAATCGAGCAGGTGCGCCTCTATCCGGCTCTCCCCGCGCTCGAACGTGGGCGCGACCCCGACGTTGGTGCAGGCCGCGTGAACGTCATGCCCAACGCGCACCGTACAGGCGTAGACGCCCCTCTCCGGAACAACGACGGCCGGATCCGGCCTAACGTTGGCGGTCGCGAACCCTATGGTCTTCCCCCGCCGGTCCCCGACGACGACCTCCCCCTGCACCGCGTAGGGCCTGCCGAGCAACTCCGCCGCTTCGGCGACCTCGCCGTCAAGGAGCAACCCGCGGATGCGGGTGGAGCTGGTCCCCGCCTCCCCGCCCCACACCTCGACCGCGTGGGCATCCCCCCCGTGCTCGCGCATGATCCGGGCCAGATCCTCGACGTCGCCCGACGCCTTGTAACCGAACCGGAAGTTCTCGCCAACGACCACCGACGTCGCCCCGAGGTCCCCCACCAGCACGTCCTCGACGAAATCCCGCGGGCTCTTCTTCGAGAGCGCCTCGTCGAAGGGGATCACACGCACCTCGTCGGCCCCGCTTCGCAGCAACCCCTCCCGGCGCGCGTCCAACGTCGTCAGCAACCCCGGCGGACCGCCCCGCCCGAGCACGGACCGCGGGTGCGGCCAGAAGGTCGCCGCCACCACCATCCCGTCCAGACGCCGCGCCTCCTCGCCCGCCCGCGCCAGAACCGACCGGTGGCCGAGATGCACCCCGTCGAAGTTGCCGAGCGCCACGACTACGGCGCGCACAACACCACCTCGGCCCTCGCCTCATCGCCCTCGTCCCTATACACGGCCAGCAACTCCCCTCCCGCCACGACCCGGTAACTGCCCTCCACCCCGAATGCCCCCATCTTCCGCCCGTTGCACACCGCGCGCCGGTCCTCTACGCCCACCTCAACCTCCGTCAACCCCCGCAACACGGCCTCTGGTTGTATTATGTGGTTACGTAAGCCTGGTTTGTCGAGGGCTTCGGGGAGAGTGGCGTCCTTGACGGGGAGGTCGCCCACGTGGGTGCGGCGGAGGGCGGTTAGGTAGGCGCCGGAGTTCAGGGAGTGGGCGAGGTCGGAGATCAGGGACCGGACGTAGGTGCCGCTGGAGCAGGAGACCTCGAAGGTGGCGGTGCCGTCGTCGGGGTCCGTGGAGATCAGGTCGAAGGCGTGGATGTGTACGGGGCGGGGTTCGCGTTCGACCTCGACGCCCCGGCGGTGGAGGTCGTAGAGGCGGCGCCCGCCCACCTTGAGCGCGGAGGTCATGGGCGGGACCTGGAGGATGCGGCCCGTGAACTCCGGGAGTTTGGTACGGATCGCCTCCGCGTCGGGGATGGGACCCTCAACGGGTACGGGCTCGCCTTCGGCGTCGAGGGTCTCGGAGACGAAGCCGAGGCGGGCGGTTGTGGTGTAGGACTTGTCCATCGGGGTGACGTAGCGGGCGAGGCGGGTCGCGCGGCCGATCACGAGCACGAGGAGGCCCGAGGCTAAAGGGTCGAGGGTGCCGGTGTGCCCGATCCTGGTCCCTCTCGGGAGGAGGCGCTTGACCCCGGAGATCGCG
>CADCUW010000370.1:0-2608 GCA_902805985.1 uncultured Rubrobacteraceae bacterium | reverse complement strand
GTAGCGGGCGAGGCGGGTCGCGCGGCCGATCACGAGCACGAGGAGGCCCGAGGCTAAAGGGTCGAGGGTGCCGGTGTGCCCGATCCTGGTCCCTCTCGGGAGGAGGCGCTTGACCCCGGAGATCGCGCGGGCGCTCGTGAGGCCGGTGGGCTTGTCCAGCAGCAGGACGCCGGATGGCGGCCCGTCGGCTATCCCGCGTCCCCTATGTCCACGGAGGTGTTCCTGAGGACGCCGATCAACTCTGATTTCGCCTCCTCCGGGCGCATGCCCTCCCTGGTGTAGCCGGCGGCGAGCTTGTGGCCGCCGCCGCCGAAGGCGCGGGCGATCTCGCCGACGTCAATCGTCTCGGAGCGCAAGCTACCCTTCGTGCCCTGCGGGACCTCGCGCAGGTGGGCGACCATGTCTATGCCCTCCACGGAGCGGAGCTGGTCGATGGCCTCCTTCGAGTCGAGCTCGCCGGCGCCGGTGCGCGCGTAATCGTCGCTGTCGACCGTGGAGATCAGGACCTCCCCGTAGCGGACGGCGTTCGCCAGAGACGTGCCGACTATCCTGATCTGCTCGAGGCTGCCCCTGCGGTTGATCTTCTCGTTGACCTCCGCAGGTACTACGCCCGCGCGCAGGAGCTGTGCGACGAGCTCGTGGGCACCCGGCGAGATGTTGCGGAAGTTGAACCCGCCTGTGTCGGTCTTGACGCCGACGTAGATGGCCTGGGCGGCCTCGCGGTCGATCTCCACGCCGAGCTCCCTGTACAGGCGCGAGACGACCTCGGCCGTCGCCGAGGCGCGGGCGTCGACGAAGTTGTACTCGGCGTAGAACGGGTTGTCCTCGTGGTGGTCGAGGTTGAGGCGCGCACCCGCCTCGGGGATCGGAACGCCCGTGCGGTCGGCGCGGGAGGTGTCCACGACGAGCAGGTCGTAGCCGGGCGGTAGCTCGATGAGGGGCTCGTCCGGAAGGAGCCAGCGCAGGTAGCCAGGCACCCCTTCGGCGTGGCAGAAGACCGCCTCGGCGCCTAAAGCGCGCATCAGGCGCACGAGGGCCGCGGAGGCGCCGATGGCGTCGCCGTCAGAGCCCACGTGGGTGGTCACGGCGACGCGGCGGAGCGTCCTCAGGTAGTCGGAGATCTCCTGCAGCGTGTTACTGGTGGTCTGTGTCGTCACTTCTCTTTACCTCCCTTAGTGCGGCCTCTATGCTCATCGCCCGGTCCACGACCGGGTCAGGCTCGAAGCGGAGCCTCGGCGTCCGCCGCAAACGTGTCTGCTGTCCGACGGCCGCCTGTACCCGACCGGCGGCGCTCTGCAAACCTTCGTGCGCCGCTTCGGCGTCCTCCCCTTCGAGCACGCTGTAGAAGACCGTCGCCTGGGCGAGGTCCGGGCTGACCCTCACGCCCGTTACCGTCACGAGCCCGTTGATGCGCGGGTCAGAGAGCATGGAGAGCTCTTCGCCCGCGATCTCCTTGAGTTGCGACTCCACTTTTCTGGTCCTGTCGCTCAAACTTTTCGTCCCCTCACAGCTTGACGAACTCCTCGCGCCAGTCGGCGACCATGAGCTCGTCGTAGTTAAGCAGAGAGCGCCTGACCTCCTCACGCTTCTCCTCGGCCGCACCCCTGGAGACGGCGGCGATCGCTATCTCCACCGTGGCCCGCTGCCAGAAGTCCTGATTGCCGGACTCGACCACCGAGACGTTCTTCTTCCGCAGCCGGTCCCGCAAGGAGCGTATCGTCTGGCGCTTGTCCTTGAGGCTGGAGGCGTAGGGAAGGTCCAGCTCCAGCCTCGCCGCGTACAGCAAAGTAGGCCTTCGTTACCTCGGGACCTCGACGATCTCGAAGAACTCCATCACGTCGCCCTCCTTGACGTCGTCGAAGTTCTCGATGCCGATGCCGCACTCGAAACCCTCGCGCACCGAGCGGGCGTCGTCCCGGAAGCGCTTGAGGGACGATATGTTGCCCTCGTAGACCACCGTGCCGTCGCGCACCAGGCGGACGCGGTTGTTGCGCGAGATCTCACCGCTCGTGACCATGCAGCCGGCGACCACGCCCGCGTTCGGGGTGCGGAAGGTCTGGCGGACCTCCGCCGTACCCGTCTCCTGCTCGCGCTGCTCGGGGGCGAGCATGCCGCGCATGGCGGCCTCGATCTCCTCGAGCGCCTTGTAGATCACGTCGTACGTCCGGATCTCGACGCCCTCGCGCTCGGCGACCTGCTTGGCGGTGTTCGTTGGCCTCACGTTGAACCCGAGGAGTATTCCGTCGCTCGCCGACCCGAGCATGACGTCGGAGTCCGTGAGCGCCCCGACGCCGCTGCGCACGATGTTGACGCGTACCTCGTCGGTCGAGAGCTTGGCGAGCGCCTCCTTGAGGGCCTCAACAGAACCGGCCACGTCCGCCTTGATGACGAGGTTGAGGTCCTGCATGCCGCCCTCGCCGAGCAGGTCCTCCAGCGAGCGGCGCGAGCCGCCCTGGGCGAGCTCCTGGCGGCGGAGCTTCTCCTCGGCCTGCTGGGCCCTGTCGCGGGCGTTTCGCTCGTGGTCGACGACCTCGAAGCGCGTCCCGGCCTCGGGCACGCCGGAGAGGCCGAGGATCTCGACCGGGCTGCCGGGGCTCGCGTCCTTGAC
>CADCUW010000369.1 GCA_902805985.1 uncultured Rubrobacteraceae bacterium | reverse complement strand
TGTTCTTCGGGCTGTACGCGGGGTTCGTGAAGCTCTGCCAGGCGATGGGCGGTGGGACGAGCTTCCGGGGGCTCGCCGGGGCCTTCGCGTACTCGCTGGTGCCCATCGCGCTCGCCTACCAGGCGGCGCACTACTACACGCTCCTGATCACCGAGGGCCAGAACCTCTTCGCCCTCGCCTCCGACCCTTTCGGGCGGGACTGGAACCTCTTCGGCACGGCCGGCTACGAGGTAGACGTCAACGTCGTCGGGGCGGCATTCGTCTGGTACTCGCAGGTCGCCCTCATCGTCGCCGGCCACGTCGTCGCCGTGTACCTGGCCCACGCCGTAGCACTCCGGGAGGCGCAATGCCCCAAGCTGGCCCTGCGGAGCCAGCTCCCGATGCTGGCGCTCATGGTCCTCTACACCGTCACGAGCCTCTGGGTCCTCTCCCAACCCGTCGTCGAATAAGAATGCCGAGAATACTTCCTACAGGCATCAGGTTGCGGTACGCGGCCTGATGCCCGACATCGCCACCACGGTTGGCCTGAGAGAAGTACGTCCGCGGCATCCCTGACCCACGACAACTCAAAACCTGATGCCTACAGGCGAAAGCCCCTGTGTTACGAAAAGTATGCGCCAACATTGCGATTATGTCACGCTGGTTGCGTCGATGTCGGGGAGGGGAACGTGTGCCGGTGGCCGCGCCCCGGGCTTACGGACGTGGTCGGCCATGCGAAGAGGGGTGTGACGCTCAAATGAAGCGAAGAGTAGCCATACTGACGTTGGTCCTTCTACCCGCCCTCGTGGCGGTGGTCGGCTTCGCGGCCGACTCGGGGCTTCTGAGCTTCAACGAGCCGAGGGGCGCCATGCCCCGGGTTGAGGGCTCCGAGCCGAGCACCGGCGGTTTCTCATCCAAGAACGTAGAGTACGAGGGCTTCTTCCGTTTTCCGGGCGCTGATCAGCTCGGGCAGCCGGTGCCGGGCAACCCGGAGATCCTGACCGCCACCGGCGCCAACATCCGCGGCGACTTCCTGTACCTGACGAGCTGGAAGAACATCTCCATCTGCGACATCTCCAAGCCTCTCAAGCCGGAGCTCGAAGACACCATACCCATCGGGTTCAAGTTCGAGAACGAGAACGTGGCGACGAACGGTGACATCCTGCTCTTCTCCGAGTCTCTGCCAGGCGACGCGCTGCACGTATACGACGTCTCGGACAAGACGAACATCCGGGAGATCTCCACCGTCGAGGGCGCCGGCGACCACACGACGACGTGCATCATGGACTGCAAGTGGGCCTACGGCTGGGACGGGAGCATCACCGACCTGCGCGACCCGAAGAACCCGAAGCTCATGACGCAAGACTGGCACAAGATCACCGGCCTGAACGAGGACGGCGCGCACGATGTGGACGAGTGCAAGCCCGGCTTCCTCGTCACCTCCCCCATCTCGGACTCCTTCCAGATCCTCGACGTTCGGGAGCCGCTGAAGCCGAAGGTGGTAGCGCGCGGCAGGCACCCGCAGCCCGACGACTTTCTCTTCCACTCCGGCACCTGGCCGCGGGCGGGCCAGGACAAGTTCGTGATGATGCAGGGCGAGAAGAACTTCAGGACCCAGTGCGACAAGCGGCAGGGCCCGGTCATGTCCTACAATAAGGTCGAGGGCACCAACCGCTTCGCGCTCAAGGACCGCTACCGCGTCGAGAACGGCACCTACGTGGACGGGGCGCCCGCCATAAACGTCCTCGGCTGCTCGGCCCACTGGTTCGAGGTGCATCCGATCTAGAAAGACGGCGGCCTGATGGCGCTCAGCTACTACGATCATGGCACCCACTTCCTGAAGGTCGCGGGCGACGGTGAGATCACGCGCAAGGGCTACTTCCTGCTAAACGCGGGCTCGACCTCGGCGGCGTACTAGATCAACCGCAACGTCGTCTACACCGTAGACTACACCCGCGGCATAGACATCCTGCGCTACACGGGCCCCGGCACGGACGGTCCCCTGACCGGGGCGAACGAGAACGGCTCGGGCCGGGGGTAGGGCCGCCCGAGACCGGCCCGGCGGCGGGTCTCCGCGGACGCGGGGACGCCGCCCGGAAGACAGGCGGTGGGGAGGGAGGGTCCGCCGCCCGTAGGGTAGGACCGCCCCACCGCGCCGAAAGATACGTCACGCTGTTCGGTATGGGAGCGATATAGAATAGCGGCGTGCGCGGCGTAAAGAAACGGGACCTGCCCGAGAAGACCTGTCCGGCCTGCGGGCGCCCCTTCGCCTGGCGCAAGAAGTGGGCCGGGGACTGGGAATCGGTGGTCTACTGCAGCCGGCGCTGCCGCTCGGCGGCGAGGGGGTCTCGGAGGCCCGGCTAGCACCGTATCCAACCTGTAGCCGACCAGCATACCGACGCGGGGCTTCTCCGCTGCAAAAGCCGGTCCCCCGAAGGTATTCTTGGATGACCGGGCCTGAGCCCGAAGAATTCAAGAGAACGGAGGCATGATGGAGGACTTCTCGCCGATAGGCGGTTTCGCCGGCGGGCTTCTTATCGGGCTGGCGGTCGCGCTGATGCTGCTGCTGAACGGGCGCGTGGCGGGCATCAGCGGCATCGTGGGCGGGTTGCTCACGCTGAAGTCCGGGGGTGGGATCTGGCGGGCCGCCTTCGTCGCCGGCCTCGTTCTCGGCGCCCTGGGCTACCTCTCGGCGGCGGACGTGCCCGTAGAGGTGCTGGTCCCGCTGCCGGCGATCCTCGCGGGAGGCCTCCTGGTCGGCTTCGGGACGCGCCTGGGCTCCGGCTGCACCAGCGGCCACGGCCTCTGCGGGATGGCCCTCCTCTCCCGCCGCTCCGTCGTCGCGACGGCCACGTTCTTCGGGGTGGCAATGCTCACCGTGTTCCTGACCCGTCACGTCTTCTGATGGCGCCGAACGTCTTGCGGGCCGCGGCGGCCCTCGCCTCGGGCCTCGTCTTCGGGCTGGGGCTCGCCGTCTCGGGCATGATGAACCCCGCCAGAGTCATAGGCTTCCTCGACGTCGCCGGGGACTGGGACCCGACGCTCGCCTTCGTCATGGGCGGGGCGCTGCTGGTGGCGGTCCCGGCCTACCGCCTCATCCCAAAGCGCGAGCGTCCCGTGCTGGAAGAGGAGTTCTCCCTGCCCCGAAAGGAGGCGGTCGATGCGCCCCTGGTCGGGGGCTCCGTCCTCTTCGGCGTCGGCTGGGGCCTCGTTGGCTTCTGCCCCGGCCCGGCGATAGCCGCGCTCGGCACCGGCCTCGTCCCGGTCTTCGCGTTCGTCGCGGCGATGCTCGCGGGCATGGCCCTCCACGCCCGGCTAAAGGGTCCCTGAGAGCCGCGGGCGTGGCCTGCGAGAGCGAACCCCGGCCTAGACTTCCCGGAAGATCCTCTCCGAGGCTGCTATCGGGTCGAGCCGGCGCTCGTAGACCTCGTCCATAGTCTCGGTGTCCTCGCGTTCCAGCCGGCCGCGCATCTCCCTCTCCAAGCGGTCCGTGGCCCACTCGACGACGAACTTCTTGAGCGAATCCCGCCGCCGCGCTTCCAGCTTCTCGCTCTCCTCCAGGTAGGAACGGTGCTTCTGAATGGTCTCCTTGAGATCCGCGACGCCCTCCCCGGTGTCGCCGCGGGTCATGACGATGGGCGGGAACCAGGGATCGGGGTCGAGCTCCTGCCCTATCTCGAGGATCGACCTGACCTCGGAGGCGGCCCCCTTCGCCCTGGGGTGATCCGCCTTGTTCATGCAGAAGACGTCCGCGATCTCCATGACCCCGGCTTTCAATGCCTGCACAGCGTCCCCGGCCCCCGGCTGCAATGCCAGGACCACGGTGTCAGCCGCCGAAGCCACCTCGACCTCCCCCTGCCCCACCCCGACCGTCTCGTAGAGCACCACGTCCATGCCCGCGGCCTCCATCGCCATCGCCGCGAGCCGCGAACCCCCGGCCAACCCGCCCAGGTGACCCCGGCTCCCCATCGACCGGATAAACACGCCCGGGTCCAGAAAATGGTCCGAGAGACGAATGCGGTCCCCGAGAATAGCGCCCTTGGAGAACGGGCTCGAAGGGTCAACCGAGACGACCCCGACCCGCCTGTCCTCCTCTCGGTAGAGCGCTATGAGCCTGGCGATGATGCTGCTCTTCCCGACGCCTGGCGGCCCCGTGAAGCCGACGGTGAGGGCGCTACCGGTCTTTGGGTAGATCTTCTCCACTATCCCCGGCGTCTCGGGGTCCTCGCGCTCTATCTTGGTGATGACCCGCGCCAGCGCCCGCCGGTCGCCGGAGAGCAACCTCCCGGCAAGGTCCTCCGGCACTCTTTTAAGCCCACTCCGTATCGAGCCTGGGCGGCTGCGTGAGCGTCTGGAAGACGACGCAGTACTGCTCGGTCTTCTTCCTGAGACCCTCCAGCTCCTCCGCCGTTGCCCCCGGTGCCTCGACCTCGAACCGCGTCCTGATGCTCTCAAAGCCTACCGGCACGTCTTTCGAGATACCGAGCGTCCCGGCGAGGTCCATCTCCCCCGTCACCGTGACCTCGATCCGCTCGGCCTCGATGCCCATCGCCCCGGCTACCATCTGGCAGGTTACCTGGGCGCAGGCGGCCAGCGCCCCGAGGAGCAAGTCCCCCGAGCAGGCCGCCGTTCCCGCGCCGCCGACGCCGGCGTGGGCCTGGGCCTCGTAGACCGCGCGGCC
>CADCUW010000368.1 GCA_902805985.1 uncultured Rubrobacteraceae bacterium | reverse complement strand
CGCCCGGCCTTTACGCCGTGCTTGGCGAGCGCCCAGGTAAAGAAGGCGTGGGAGTAGGTCTCCACGCTACCGGGTCTCCATCCCGGGAGCGGGCATCGGCCCCACCAGCGCCGTGCCCCGCTCTCCGCCCTGCACCCGATCCGCCACTAGACGGTTCTCCCCGCAAGGGCGGGCGCGCGTTCTCCTGTGGGGGCGGGTCTTTGGGTGCGCGGGCGGGTTTCAAACCCGCCCGCGCTACGGGGGTTGGGGGGGAATGTTCCGGGGTCTCGTTTTGGGATCATTTGTAGGGAGCTGCCTCTCGGGAGGTCTGGACGTTGCCGGGAAACCTCGGCCTCTCTCGCGGT
The DNA here is from genome assembly GCA_902805985.1 of uncultured Rubrobacteraceae bacterium. Lineage (GTDB taxonomy): Bacteria > Actinomycetota > Rubrobacteria > Rubrobacterales > Rubrobacteraceae > Rubrobacter_D. The sequence continues at coordinate 14,007 of CADCUW010000368.1, read as the reverse complement.
TCGTTGATCTTACTCCCTGCGTAGGGCTTCGACGGGTTGGAGGCGGGCGGAGCGGTAGGCGGGGAGGACGCCGAAGACGACGCCTATCAGGGCGGAGACCCCGAAGGCGAGCGCGACCTCGTTGGCCGTTACGACGGCCGGGGGGAGGTCGGTCAGGATCTTGGGCAGGATCGCCGATCCTGCGACACCCAGGGCCACGCCTATGACGCCCCCGATCAGGGAGAGCAGGATCGCCTCCAGTAGAAACTGGAAGAGCACGTCCGCGTTCGTAGCACCGAGGGCCTTGCGCACGCCGATCTCCCTTGTTCTCTCGGCCACCGAGACGAGCATGATGTTCATGACGCCTATGCCGCCGACGAGCAGCGAGATGCCCGCGATACCCGCGAGGAAGATCTTGAGCTGGTCCGTGATCTCCGTAAACGTCGAGAGCAACTCCCTCTGCGTGATCACGGAGAAGTCCTTAGCCCCGTCGTGGGCCTCCCGCAACTCCCTCCCGATCCCATCCACCGCCCGGTCCACGTCCCCCGCGCCCTCGGCCTGGACCACGATCTGCCCCACCGTCTCGACGCCGGAGACCTCCAGCGCGTCCCCGGTCGTCATGTAGGAGGACTCGGGGATCGGCGGGCCGAACTCCACGTCGGACGCCTCGGCCACCCCGACCACCTCGTATTCTCTGACGGGCTCGGGCGCAGGCTCCTGCGTAGGCTCCTGCGTAGGCTCCTGCCTCGGTTCCTGCGCCTGCTCGGGCGCGGCATCCTCGCGGAGCCGCTCGGGGATCTGTTCGCGGAGCCGTTCGGGGAGCCGTTCGGGGAGCCGTTCGGGGAGCCGGTCCGGGGCCTGGGCGGGGCCCTGCTGGGGGTCCTGTTCTGGTGCGTCCTCGGGCGGGGTCCCGACGGACAGGGTCTCGCCGACGGCCTCGTCGGGTCCCGAATCGAGGAGCCTCCTCGCGTCGGCCTGGGAGAGCACGACCTCGCCGCGCCCTTCCACGAAACGTCCGGCGGCGAGTCCGACGGCCCGGACCTCGTCGTACGAGGGGTCCACGCCGCTGAACGAGACGCTCTCCTGGCCCACCTGCGTCACGGTCGAGACGTTGGAGGAAGCCGCCGCCACACCGGGAAGATCCTCGACGAGCCGCGTGTCGTCGGGGGTGAGGGTGCTCGCGGCGGCTGCGCCGAACGGGCCGTTGTCCCCCCCGTCCTGCTCGCCGCTCGTGCCGGGGCTGACCGTGATCAGGTTCGGTCCGAGGTCGTTTATCTGGCCGGAGATGCTCTGCTGTATGCCGTTTCCCAATGAGGCGAGCAGCACGACGGCGGCCACCCCGATGACGATGCCGAGCATGGTCAGTACCGTCCGCCCCCAGTTGACCAGCAGCCCGGAGAGGCCCATGCCGGCGATCCGGAGTACCCGCATCACCCCGCCCGCTCGTCGGCGAACACCAGGCCGTCCCTGATGTCCACGATCCTGTCCCCCCTGCCGGCGACCTCGGGGTCGTGCGTGACCACGATGAGCGTCACCCCGGCCGCGTTCAGCTCCCCGAAGAGATCCAGGATCCCCGCCCCGGATCTCGTGTCGAGGTTCCCTGTCGGCTCGTCGGCCAGAAGCATCGCCGGGCGTCCCACCAGCGCCCGCGCTATCGCGACCCGTTGCTTCTGCCCGCCCGAGAGCTCCGGCGGCTTGTGGGCCGCCCGGTCCGAGAGCTCGACCTGCTCCAGCGCCTCGAGCGCCCGCTTCCTGCGCTCCGACCCGCGCATCCCCGCGTAGACCAGGGGAAGCTCGACGTTCTTGCGGGCGCTCTGGCGGGGCAGGAGGTTGTAGCTCTGGAAGACGAACCCGATCAAGTCCCGCCGCGTCCTTGCTAAGTCCCCGCCCCTGAGACCGGACACCTCGCGCCCGTCCAGCACGTAATTCCCCGAGGTCGGCCGGTCCAGCAGCCCGAGCAGGTTCATCAGCGTGCTCTTCCCGCTCCCGGACGGCCCTACCACCGAGACCCACTCGCCGGGCTCGACGTCCAGGCTCACGCCGGCCAGGGCCTCGACCCGGCCCTCTCCCCTACCGTAGACCTTGGTCAGCCCCTCCGCCTCTATGACCTTCGCCGCGCGGCCGTTCCCGATCATCTCAAGACCCCGGCCACGCGACGTCCCCACGTACCTCTAGGACCGTGTCCGCAGAGAGATCGTGAAGAAGAGAAACCGGGACCAGACCACTAAGCGGTCTCCGTGGGGAGGCCTGCCTCGATCCAGTCCTGCTTGCCGCCCTCGTAGTCGGAGGCGTTCTCGTAACCCTCGGCCGTCAGCTCACGGACGACCCGCGTCGAGGAGTGTCAGTTGAAGTTCGAGCAGTAGGCGACGATCTCGGCGCTCCTGTCCTGGACGAGGCCCTCGACCTGATCCCGCCCCTCGTAGCGCACCGCACCGGGCAGGTGTTCCCGGGTGTACGACGCCTCGCCGAGCACCTCCAGCAGGAGGAAGTCCTCCCCCCGGTCTATCTTCGCCTTGAGCTCTTCGCGGTCGATGGTCTTCAAGCTGGGTCCTCTCTTTTAGGCATCATGTTTCAGGCTTCAGGTTGGCTTGTTGGATTGGGTCGAGGACGACGACGGGGATCTCACGGTCCGTTTTCCTCTGGTAGCTCTCGTAGGGGCCGTACATCTGGACCAGTCGCTTCCACAGCCGCCGCTTCTCCTCGCCTCGCGCCTCCGTGGCGCGGACCCGGGGTTTGCGGGCCCCGAGCTCGACCGTTGCCTCCGGGTTGGCCCGGAGGTTGAGCCACCAGACGGGGTGCTTCGGGGCGCCGCCGTTGGAGGCGACGATGACGTAGCGGTCCCCGTCTTCGAGGTAGAGCAGGGGCGTGGTCCTCCCCTTTCCGCTCTTGCGGCCGGTGGTGACGAGCAGGAGGACGGGGCTGCCGACCATCCGGCTGCCGATCCTGCCGTCAGTGGCGCGGAACAGGGAGGCGTGGAGCTTCGTGGCCCACTTCTGGGCCGTGGCGATGGCGACGTTGTAGGGGCGGCCCCGGGCCAATTCATCCCGCCTTCTCGGCCTGGCGGAGGCCGAAGACGGCCCAGAGGGAGAGGATCAGGATCAGGGCCGCGCTCACGGCAAAGGCCTGGACGACGTTCTGCGGGTTGCCGGCCAGATAGCCGCGGGCGGCGTCGAGGATGGCGGTGAACGGGTTGAGGCGGGCGACCGTCTCGATCCAACCCGTAAGCAAGTTCAGCGGGACGAAGACGGGGGCCAGGAAGAGGACGAGGAAGATCGGGGTCCGTATCACCGGCCCGGCCTGCTGGGTGCGCAGCATCATCGCGATGCCGGCCCCGAAGAGCGTGGCCGCGATGTTCGCCAGGACGGCCAGGGCTATGAGGCCGAAGAAGTCGAAGCCGCCGGTTATGGGCATGCCGGTCGCGAGCGCGAGCGCGGTCACGAGCGTACCCGTCATGAAGGCCCGCACCAGAGAAGCCATGGTGTAGCCCAGGATGATCCCGTACCGGTTGGAAGCCGCGAGCATGAGCCTCCTCGCGAAGCCGTTCTCGAAGTCGCTGGCTATGGAGAACCCCGTGAAGGCCCCGCCCATCGTGACGGCCTGCAACAGCGCCCAGACGTACTGGAACGCGATGTAGCCCGCCGCGTAGTTGAAGCCGGGGATGTCCCCAACCCTCGTGAGCCCGCCCGCGAACGCGATGAAGAAGAACAAGGGGAAGAGCGCCGGCGCCAGGAACGCCGGGTTGGTGAAGTACTTGTACGTCTGCCGGCCGGCGACGGCCCACGCGACCTGGAAGAAGCTCCCCATCCTAGGCCACCCTCGTCCGCATCGAGGCCGCCGCCCCGCCGATGGCGAGCACGACGATGGCCGCCGCGCAGCCAAAGCCGAGCAGGAGCGCCTGGGCGTCCCAGCCCGTGATCACGAGGCTCCGGATGCCCTCCACCAGGTAACTTATCGGGTTGATCGTCGCTATAAACCGAAACCAGTCCTGCTCTATGAGGTTCCTCGGGAGGTTGATCGAGGACATGAAGATCGCCACGAAGAAGAGCGGAAAGGCGCTCTCGACGGCCTCCACCGATCCGGTGCGTATCGCGAGCACCGCCCCGAGGCCGCCGAAGGCGAGGGCCACGAGCACCGTGAGCGCCACGATCACGACCATCCCGAGGACGCCGCTGCTGATGTTCACGCCCATCACGAGCCCGAAGGCGAGAAAGACAACGCCCTGGATGAGGCCGAGGGCCACGACGCCCGCGAGCATCCCGCTCAGGAGGGCGGCGGGGCGCATCGGGGTGAGGGAGAGGCGGTCGAAGAAGCCGTTCTCGATGTCGCGGGCGAGGTCGCTGCCGGCCGTGATCGCCCCGAAGAGCGAGGCCTGCACGAGCGGAAAAGCGAACGCGAAGTCCAGGTACGGGGCATCCGGGAACCCCGGCAACCGCGAGGCCGCGTCCAGGCCGCTGGCGTTTATGGAGAAGAACATCATCGGGAAGAGCAGCGCCGAGACGAGCACCGCCGGCTGGCGCAGCGTCCGCACCGTCGAGCGGCGCGCGAGCGCCACGACCTGCACGAGAAACGAGGAGCCCGTCACGCCTGGGCCTCCTCGGCCTGGTTCTCGTCCCTGTCCCCCGCCCCTTCGAGCGAGCGGCCGGTCTTGGCGAGGAAGACGTCGTCGAGGCTCGGTTCCTCCAGGCGGAGGTTCGAGACTTTGAGGTTCTCAGCGTCCAGGGCGCGCACGACGTCGGCCAGGCCCGAGGCGCCGCCGGAGAGGCGGACGGCCACCGTGCCGGGCTGGGACGGGAGCTCCTCCCCGAACCGGCCGAGCACGGCGACCACCGCGTCGCGCTCGTCGGGGCCCGCGGGCGTCGCCTCGACGCTGGGGCGTCCGATCTCGGCCTTGAGCGCCTCGGGCGTGTCCTCGGCCACGATCCTGCCGCGGTCGATGATCCCGACCCGGTCGGCCAACACGTCGGCCTCTTCGAGGTACTGTGTCGTCAAAAATACCGTCACGCCCTCGTCCCTGGCGAGCCGGCTGACCTCGCTCCACAGCGCGCTGCGGCTCTGCGGGTCGAGCCCGGTCGTCGGCTCGTCGAGGAACAATATCCTGGGCTCGTGAACGAGCGCGAGCGCGAGATCGAGCCTGCGCTTCATGCCGCCGGAGTAGCCCCGCACCCTACGGTCGGCCGCCTCCTGCAAGCCGACCCGCTCCAGCAGCGCGTTCCCCCGCTTCCGGCGCTCGGAACGCGAGATGCCGTGCAACGCGGCCTGAAGGTTCAGGTGCTCCCGGCCGGTCAGGAAGGGGTCCAGCGCCGCCTCCTGCAGCGCGGCCCCGATGGAGGCCCGAACCTGCGGCCCCTCCTTGACGATGTCGTAGCCGGCGACCCTCGCCGTGCCGCCGGTGGGCGGCAAGAGCGTCGTGAGCATGAGGACCGTGGTCGACTTGCCGGCGCCGTTCGGGCCGAGAAAGCCGTAGACCTCACCAGGCTCGACGCGCAGGTCGATGCCGTCTACGGCCCGAGGCCCTTTCTTGAACTCCCGGACGAGCCCCTCGACGATGATCCCGCGGTCCCGCCCCACTACGCCCTCACCCCGAGGCCCGTCAGCCTCTCGCTCTCCTCCCACAGCCTGCGGCGGGCAGACGGGTCGTTGGCGATCTTCTTCGGCTCGATGGCCTTGCGATCTCCGTAGTACCGGCCGCTGATACCCTCCACGTCGGGCGAGGAGGCGAGCCAGACCACGGTGTCGGCTCCCTGCTCCGGACTCCTCATAAACGGCTTGAAGAGCCGGAACAAAGTCGTCATCGGCCCGGAGTTGTTCGTGCCGAACCTGGTGTTGACGGCCCCCGGGTGCATGCAGGTGGCCGTGACACCCGTCCCCTTCAGCCTCTCCGCGAGCTCGTAGGTGAACATGATGTTGGCGAGCTTGGTCATCCCGTAGACCGGGAAGCCCATGTAATTTTTCTTGGATTGCAGGTCGTCGAAGTCGATGTTGCCCCACCGCTCGGCCTCCGAGGAGACGGTGACGACCCTGCTCGGCGCGCTCTGTTTCAGCAGATCCAGCAACAGGTCCGTGAGCAGGAACGGCGCCAGGTGGTTTATGGCGAAGGTAGATTCGAGGCCGTCCGGGGTCTCTGTCCTCGTGCTCTGCACGAGCCCCGCGTTGTTGACGAGCACGTCGAGCCTGTCGTAGCGACGGCGGAACTCCTCTGCCAGATTGCGCACCTCCGCCTGCGAGGCGAGGTCCGCGAGCGCGAGGTCCACGCGTCCGCCGGTCCGGGTCCGTATCTCGGCCGCCGCCTTCTCGCCCCGCTCCGGGTCGCGCCCCGCCACGACGACGTCGGCCCCCATCGCCGCCAGCGCCATCGCCGTCGCCTTCCCTATGCCGGAGGTCCCGCCCGTAACCAGCGCGACCTTCCCATTCATGCCGGGGTCAGCCAAAACCGCTCCTCTTCGTATCGAAATTCTGCGGACGTCCAGAGTCTATACCCTGGCCGTCGGTACAGAGTCTCGATCCCGCAGCACCAGAAGTCCGTAAGCGGGGCCACCTTCGGCTCTTCAAGCGGCGCCATTCAACCGAACCCGGATGCCGACCCTGCCCTTGCGTACGGCGCCGAGGATCGTCTCTTCGTCCAGCCGTCCATCCTCGTCCACCGCTACGCCCACGAACCGGCGGTACTCAGGGTATTGGTGCAGTATGGTCTTCAAGACCTCCGCGGCGCCCTCTTCGTCCGCAACCGCCTCCGCCACGCCGGAGCGGATCTCGCCGCGCACCCTCATCCCCACCGGCACGCCGCCGGCGAGGTTCCTCCACCACGGCGCCCCTGTTGACATAAGGATCTCATCCCCGACGCACACGTAGCTCATGGGCGTGACGTAACGCCTGCCGCTCCGGCGCCCGGTGAATTCGAGGAGGAGGGTCTTCCCGCTCATCAGTCCGTGCAGCGGCGAGCGCAGCACCATCTGCGGCACCGCGTTCATCGCGCGCATCAGGAGCCGCGGTGCCACCTTTCTCCGCTCCGAGGCAGCCTCAGCCATGCCGCCCGCCCTCCTTCTCTCCGGCGGGCGTGGTAAGCACCCCGACGGCGACGGCCCAGGAGGCGACGTGCTCCACCATCAACGTTCCGACGCCGGCGACGGTAGTACCCGGCATCGAGCCCGAGAACAGCATCAGGACGTCAGGCACCAGCGAGACCAGGAGCACCACCAGCGCGACCCTCCGGAACAGCCGCACCGGACGCCGCGCGAAGCGCGAGATCAACCCGAACACGACCACGGCACCGACCATCCCCACCACGGTGAAAGACACCGTCGGCCCCACGCCGAGGGGCAGGAAGCCCTCCCCGATCCCAAAAACAGACGCCGCCACCGTCCGGATCACGACGTTCACCACGACCGCGAGCGCCACCGCTACGGCCCCAACCCGCGCCAATCGCCCCAGAGAGACCCCACCACCCGTAACCCCACCGCCAGACAAAGCCGCCACCCTTGCCTCCTTCCAACCAGCGCCAGATATCTTTTATATCTAACTATGTAATTATTCACCATAACATTGACTACTATGAACGTCAACGTTAAGATGCGGCCAGAGGAGTTGGTAGTATGGGTTTCGTGCGGGGTGCGGCATGGACACAGTGAGAGAGGGGGCTGTCGGGGATCTCTCCCTGCGGCTCGTGGACGAGTTCGCCGCTTTCGGTCCGGCTTACATGAAGTGGGCCCGTTCGCGGATGCGGGAGCCTGGGGTGAGTTACGCGCGGATGCGGTTGCTCGGGGCGTTGCACTGCGGGGGGCCCAAGATCATGAGCAGCATCAGCGACGAGCTCGGGGTGACGCGGCGCAACGTCACCGCGCTGGTGGACGCGCTTGAGGAGGAGGACCTCGTCAGGCGCCTCCCCCACCCAACCGACCGGCGGGCGACCGTCATAGAGTTGACCGACGAGGGCGGGCGCACGATGGACACGCTCTACGACGAACACCGCAGGGCTGTGGCGGAGCTCTTCGTCGGGCTCTCAGAGGAGGACCGCCGCGAGCTACTGAGGCTGCTCGGGTTGCTTCGCGGCGGCCTGCGGGGTGAGGGCGGGGTCTGCGGTACCTGACGGCCCCGCGTCGTTGGGTAGCGGGGTCCGGCGGTACGTGGCGGTCAGGTAGAGTAACCTACGCGGTATGGTTTCCTCAGAGCGGCAACTGGACGTCCTCACCATCGGGGAGACGGTGGTTGACTTTATCTCGGCGGAGAAGACCGACACTCTAAGCAACGCGACCACGTTCAAGCGGTACCTCGGGGGGTCCCCGGCCAACATCGCGGTGTACGTCTCCAAGCTCGGGGGGCGCTCTGCGGTGATCGCCAAGACCGGCATCGGGGCCTTCGGGAAGTTCCTCAAGAGCGAGCTGCAGCGCCACGGGGTCGTCACCGAATACTTGCAGATGGACCACAGGACCAACACCACCGTGATCTTCGTCTCCTCAACCGCGACCACCCCGGACTTCGAGGAGTTCCGCATCGGAGACTTCCTGCTGGAGACCAACGAGATCCCCGACGAGGCCATAGAGAGGGCGAAGGTCGTCCACTCCTCTACCTTCGCCCTCTCCCGCGAGCCGTGCCGCTCGGCCGTCACAGGGGCATTCAGCAGGGCGCGGGAGATGGGCAAGATCGTCTCGCTCGACCCCAACTACAGCAGGCGCGTCTGGCCCGACTACAAGGAGGCGCAGGGCGTCATCCGGGAGGCCTACAAGCACGTCAACGTCACCAAGCCCTCAGCCGACGACGCCCGCCGGGTCTTCGGCCCGGATTACGAACCCGAGCAGTACATCGAGATGTTCCACGACTTAGGGCCCGAGACCGTCATCTTCACGATGGGCGTCGAGGGGAACCTCATCTCCGAGGGTGGCAAGATCACGGCCCACGTCCCAGCCCGACCCGTGGACGTCGTTGACGCCACCGGCGCCGGAGACTCGTTCTGGGCGGGGTTCCTCACGGCGCTCCTCGACGGCAACGAGGTCGAGCGCTCCGTCCTCTTTGCCCGCGAGATCGTCGAGCGCAAGCTTACGGCCAAGGGGCCCCTTCCCGCGGACATCGACCGCGATGAGATCTACGCCAGGTTGGATGGAGACGGGGCGGAGAAAAAGAAACCGCGGGAGGGCTGAGGACGGACCTATGCGCGTCGCCTTCGTAAACCCGCAGGGGAACTTCGACCCGAACAACAGCTACCTGGCCTCCCACCCGGACTTCGGCGGCCAACTGGTCTACGTCCGGGAGGTCGCCCGCATGCTCGGGGAGATGGGCCACCAGTCGGACATCCTCACCCGCCGCGTTGCCGACCCGGGCTGGCCCGAGTTCGCCGGGTCCACCGACGCCTATCCGGGAGAGGAGAACGTCCGCATCCTGCGCATCCCCTGCGGGCCCGACCGCTTCCTGCCGAAAGAAGAGCTCTGGCCATACCTGGGCGAGTGGGCCGAGGGTGTGGCGGCGCTCTACCGGGAGGAGGGCGCGTGGCCGGACCTCTGGACCGGGCACTACGCGGACGGCGGCCTCGCGGCGGCGCTGCTCTCGGAGGCCTCGGGTGTTCCTTTCACCTTTACCGGTCACTCGCTCGGCGCGTGGAAGCTGGACGGGCTCCTGCAAGAATCGGAGGACCTTCCGGCGGCGGACGCCCGGTACAACTTCGGGGCGAGGATCGCCGCAGAGCGCGCGGCGATGGCCCGCTCGGCGGCGAACGTGGCGAACAGCTCCGCCGAGCGCCGGGAGCAGTACGACCACCCGGCCTACCACGGAGCTGTGGACCCGACGGACGACGGGCGCTTCGCCGTGATACCGCCAGGTGTGGACTTCGGCATCTTCGACCCGGGCGCGCGCAGCGAGCACGAGGAGGAGACGCGCGAGAGCATCCGGTCCGCCCACGAACGGGACATAGACCCGGAGAGGCGGGGGCTGCCGGCCGTTATAGCCTGGAGCCGGCTCGACCCGAAGAAGAACCACCTCTCGCTCGTCGAGGCCTTCGCCGGGAGCAATGAGCTCAGGGCGCGGGCGAACCTGGTCATGATCACGCGCGGCCTCGAGGACCCGCTGCGCGACCCCGGCGACGCCTCCGGGGAGGAGCGGTCCGTCCTGGACGCCCTGATCCCGGTCGTCGAGCGCGCGGACCTCTGGGGCCGCGTCTCGGCCTTCGGCCTCTCGGGGCAGACGGCGCTGGCGGCCCTCTACCGCTGGGGCGTGGAGACGGGCGGCGTCTTCTGCCTCCCCGCGGAGTACGAGCCCTTCGGCATGACGGTGGTGGAGGCGATGGCCGTCGGCCTGCCCGTGGTCGCCACGCAGAACGGCGGCACCCGGGAGACCACGGACGGGGGCCGGGCCGGCCTCCTCGCCGACCCCCACGACCCCGGGGACATCGCCGCGAAGCTGCTCCGCCTCCTCTCCGACGGGGAGACCTGGAGAACCTACGCCGACCGGGCCCTCAAACGAGCCCGCGACCTTTACAACTGGCGCCGCACCGCCGAGGGTTACCTGGAGCTGGCGGAGGAGGCCCGGCGGGGGGAACGGGGCGGGGACCCCTCCTTCCCCATCCCCGACTTCGCCCGGCGACCGGCCCCGGCCGGGCTGCCGCGGTTGCGGGGCTGGGAGGGCCAACCGGAACGTTCCGCAGGGTAGAGATAGAGAGGATGGGCGGATGCACGTAGCGTTTATCAACCCGCAGGGCAACTTCGACCCCGAGGACTCGTACTGGACCGCCCACCCGGACTTCGGCGGCCAGCTCGTCTACGTCAAGGAACTGGCGCTCGCGATGGGAAACCTCGGCCACCACGTGGACATCGTGACGCGGCAGGTCATCGACCCGAACTGGCCCGAGTTCGCCGGGCCCACCGACGCCTACCCGGATGCCCCGAACGTCCGCATCCTGCGTATCCCCTGCGGGCCCGAGCGCTTCCTGCCGAAAGAAGAGCTGTGGCCCTATCTCGGGACGGAGTTCGTGCCGAACCTGATCTCCTTCTACGAGCGCGAGGGCTCCCTGCCGGACGCCCTCACGGCGCACTACGGGGACGGGGGGCTGTGCGCCGCGCTCATCGAGGAGCGGGCCGGCATCCCGTTTAGCTTCACGGCCCACTCTCTAGGCGCCCAGAAGATGGACAAGATGGACGTGCGCCGCCGGGACGTCGCGGAGATAGACGGGAAGTACCACTTCTCAAGGCGCATCGTGGCCGAGCGGCTGGCGATGAACCGCTCGCGGGTCAACGTCACCAGCACGGGACAGGAGCGCTTCGTCCAGTACACCCACAACGCCTACCGGGGGGCCGTGGACCCCACCGACGGCGACCGCTTCGCCGCCGTGCCCCCCGGCGTGGCCATGCACATCTTCGACAAAAACTCCCGCACCGAAGACGAGGACGCCGTGCGCGAACACGTCAGCGCCTGCCTGGCGCGCGACCTCGACCCCGACCGGCGGGACCTGCCGTGCGTGGTCGCCTCCAGCCGGCTCGACCCGAAGAAGAACCACCTCTCGCTCGTCGAGGCCTTCGCCAGCAGCCCGACGCTGAGGGAGAGCGCGAACCTGGTCATCCTCACGGGCAACATGGAGAACCCGCTCGTGGACTACAGGGACGCCGACGAGGGCGAGCGGGCCGTGCTCGACGGCATCATGGGGACCATAGACCGGGCGCGGATGCGCGGCATGGTCTCCATGTTCGCTGTCAGGGGGCAGCGGCGCCTGGCCGCCGCCTACCGCTTCCTCTCCGAGCGGCGCTCGGTCTTCGCGCTTACCGCCAACTACGAACCGTTCGGGCTCGCCCCCCTCGAGGCGATGGCGGCGGGCCTGCCGGCGGTCGTCACGAAGAACGGCGGGCCGAGCGAGTCGCTGCGCGAGGGGGACGAGGAGTACGGCGTCCTCGTAGACCCCGGGGACCCCGAGGAGGTCGCGGCCGGTCTCTACTCCGTCGCCGGCAACGCGCAGCGCTGGGGCCGATTCGCCGGGGCCGGCTACGGGCGCGTGCTCGCCAAGTACACCTGGGAGCGCACCGCCGAGGGGTACCTGGAGGCCATGGCCGGGGCCGGGAGGGTCGAGGATGGGGTTTCGGGCGACGGCTTCCCGACGCCCTCGGCACGGCTGGAGATCCCGGAGTACTTCACGGACCCGGTCTCCGAGAGAGGTGCCTCGTTCGAAACCCTAGACGAACTGTACTTCGGGCTCGACGTGCTCGCGGTCGGGGAGTCGCTCGTCGACTTTATCTCGCACGAGTTCAGGATCTCACTGAGGACCGCCGACAGGTTCTCGCGCTACCTGGGCGGACAGCCGGCCAACGTCGCCGTCTACGTCGCCAAGCTCGGCGGTCGCTCGGCGGTCGTCACGAAGGTGGGGGCGGACTACTTCGGCGAGTTCGTGGAGGACCAGTTGGGGCGCCACGGCGTCTCCACGGAGGGCCTCCACCGCGCGCCGGGGGAGCCTACGACGAGCGCCTTCGTCACCAGGACCGTCAACGTCCCCGACTTCCAGGTCAACCGGGGCGCCGACACGCTGCTCACCATCAGGGAGGTCACGGACGAGCTCGTCGAGCGGGCGCGGGCCGTCCACACCTCGGCCTTCGCCCTCTCGCGAGACCCGCAGCGGCTCGCCGTGAGAAGGGCGATGCGGCTCGGGGCCAGGCTAGGCAAGGTCGTCTCCCTCGACCCCAACTACGACCCGCGCGTCTGGCCCGACCGCGAGGAGGCCTGGGAGGTGCTCGCGGAGGTCCTCCCCTACGTCACCGTCGTCAAACCGTCCCTCGAAGACGCCCGCCGCCTCTTCGACCCGAACATGGACGACGACGCGCTGGAGGAGGCCTGCCTCGACGCTTTCCACGACCTCGGGGCCGGGGTCGTCGTGATGACCCGCAGCGGCGGCGCCGTCGTCGTCTCGGACGGGACCTCCGTCGAGCGTGTAGGGCCCCTGCCGAAGGTGGACGTGCGGAGCGTCACAGGCGCCCGCGACGCCTTCTGGTCGGCGCTGCTCGTCGCACACCTCGACGGCCGGGACTGGCCGGCGTGCGTGCGCTTCGCCCACGAGATCGCCGCGCTCAAGCTCGGGGTGGAGGGTCACGTCGAGCGGATGATCGACCGCGAGGCCATCTACCGCCGGCTCGGGATGGAGGCCACCGCGAAGACCCGGGGCTAGGCACCCCGGGTCAGGGCTCCACGGGTCAGGGCTCCGCGGCTTTGCGTTGCGGTTAGCTTCTGGCGGTCTCGCGCAGGGCCTCGTTGTACTCGTCGACGAGCGCCTGGTAGGCGGCGACCGTCTCCTTAGCCCCGCCGTCGAGCTTTTTCTGCAGCGCGACCGCGGTGAAGTGGGCGCCCAGGTAGTAGGGGCGCAGCGCGTCGAGCGTCATGGCGGGCCTCTGCGGGCGCACCGACGCGTCCTCCGCCTCCCCGGCCGAGACGCGGACCGCAGGCCCGCCGTTCCCGGGCTCGCCCCCGGGCTCGACCCCGTCGAGAATCTCCATGAGGTCCTCGTTCGCGGGACGGTCCGAGAAGTCCGAGCCGCCGGAGTAGAGGTGGCGCACCGCGCCCGACCCGTCGAGGACCAGGATCGCCGGCTCCGAGACCCCCTCCTCCTCATTCCAGAGATCGAGGCTCTTGATCAGATCCCCCCGCGGGTCACTAAGCAGCGGGAACGGCAGGCTTAGCTTCTCGACCATCGCCGCGTTGCTGCCCGGCGGGTCGACGCTTATCCCCGCGACCCCGAAACCCCGTCGTTGGAACTCTTCGTACGTCCTGGCATAGCTGACCAGCTGCCCAATGCAGTACGGTCACCAGTCGCCCCGGTAGAACACGAGGACGAGGGGCTCCCGCCGCAGCCTCTCGTAGAGCTCGAAGGGCCTCCCCTCCTCGTCGGGCAACTCGAAGTTCTGTATCGGCTGGCCCGTAATCAGGCCGGCGCTCGTCGCGTCCATTACATGTCCTCTCTTCGCTCACGGTCCCAGGACGTACCCGGATTCGCGTATCCGTACTCATCCGGGCGACGGGGCCGCTCGCCCTGCCATAATGTGGCGCGTCGCCTGTCGAGGACCGTAGGAGAGA
>CADCUW010000367.1 GCA_902805985.1 uncultured Rubrobacteraceae bacterium | reverse complement strand
CAAGGACTTTACCGAGCAGTTGATCCTCGGCTACATCACGCTCCAGGCGCTCGAGGCCACGGGCGCCAGCGTCGAGGATCAGATAGGCCTCGCGGGCACCGACGCGGCCCGCCAGGCGCTCATCGGCGGCGACATAGACATGTACTGGGAGTACACGGGGACCATCTGGATCAACCACCTCGGCAATACCAAGCCGATCCCCGACCCCGAGAGGCAGTACGACGAGGCCGCGAAGGCCGACATGGAGGAGAACCAACTCAAGCTGCTCGACCCGGCCCCGTTCAACAACACCTACGCGCTCGCTATCCGCAACGACGCCGCCGAGGACGTTGGCGTGGAGAAGCTCTCCGACCTGAAGACCCTGGTCGAGGAGAACCCGGACGAGGCGACGGTCTGCGTGGAGAGCGAGTTCAACTCGCGCGACGACGGGCTGCCGGGCATGGAGGAGGAGTACGGCTTCCAGTTCCCGAAGGGCAACATCTCGCTCTTCGACACCGGCGTCGTCTACCAGCGCACCGACAAGGGCGACCCCTGCAACTTCGGCGAGGTGTTCGTCACCGACGGCCGCATCTCGGCCCTCGGCCTCACGGTCATCGAGGACGACAAGAACTTCTTCCCGATCTACAACCCCGCCCTCGAGGTCCGCAAGGAGACCTACGACGAGTACGGCGAGCAGCTCGACCAGGTCTTCGGCCCGATAGCCAAGGCGCTGGACACGAAGACGATGACCGATATGAACGCCAGGGTGGACGTCGACGGTGAACTCCCCGAGGACGTGGCCGAAGACTTCCTCTCCGAGAACGGATTCGTAGAGTAACCGAGCCCTACTCTTCCGAGGCCCGGGGGTACGCGCCCCCGGGCTTTTCTCTGCCCCGAAAGCCCGGCGCGGCGGCGGAGCCGGGATCGTGTTAGCTTGGAACCCGTCAGGAGAGGAGGACCCGAGATCGTGCACCTGTCCCGACACCGTACCGCCGGCGGCCCCCGCTGGGCCCTGGACGGACGCCAACTGCCGCAGGATTTCACCCTCGACCGCCTGCTCGAAAGCCCCGCCACCGAAGCCCACGCCACCCTTGAAGACCTGGCGACCGGGGATGCCGCGCGAGATCCTCTTCTGCCCCCGGTGGAGCCGTACCAGGAGGTCTGGGCGAGCGGGGTGACCTACGAGAGGAGTCGCGAGGCCCGCGAGCACGAGTCGGCCGACGCGGACGCCTACGCGAGGGTCTACGATGCGGCCCGGCCGGAGCTGTTCTTCAAGGCCCACGGCTGGCGGGTCGTCGGCCACGGGGACGCCGTGCGCGTCAGGAGAGATAGCCGCTGGAACGTGCCGGAGCCGGAGCTCGTGCTCGTCCTGAACAACCGGATGGAGATCGTCGGCTTTACCGCCGGCAACGACGTCTCATCCAGGGACATTGAGGGCGAGAACCCGCTCTACCTGCCGCAGGCCAAGGTCTACGACGGCTCGTGCTCCCTTGGCCCCGGCATCGTGCTCACAGGCCCCGACGGGATGCGGGACCTCCCCGTCCGGCTGCGCATCTTTCGGGACGACGCGGCCGTCTTTGTGGGAGAGGTCTCCACCTCGCGCATCAAGCGCTCCTTCGAGGACCTCGCGGGGTACCTGGGCAGGGAGCTTACCCTGCCCTCAGGCGCCTTCCTGATGACGGGTACGGGCATCGTGCCGCCCGACGAGTTCACGCTGACGCCGGGGGACCGGGTCGAGGTCTCCGTCGGGGAGCTCGTGCTGGAGAACGACGTTACGGGGTAGCGGGTCAAGAGATAAGACGCGCGGGAATCGGGTAGAGAAGCAGGAAGCGTCTCACCACCAGATACGGAGGAAACCATGATCGAATCCCAGACCGAAGCCCTGAACTTTATCGGCGGCAGGTGGGTCCCCGCCGACTCGGGCGAGACTTCCGAAGTGGTGAACCCCTCCAACCCGTCCGAGATCCTCGGGACGACCCCGAAGTCCGACAGGGCCGAGACCGAGAGGGCCATAGAGGCCGCCGCGTCGGCCCTCCCGGAGTGGAAGGCGATGCTTCCCGCCTCCCGCGGCGCCATCCTGATGGAGGCGGCATCCATCATCGAGTCCAGGGAGGACGAGCTCGCCACGCTCATGGCCCGCGAGGCCGGCAAGCCGATGAAAGAGGCCCGCATGGAGGTCGGCCGCGCCGCCAGCATCTTCCGCTACTACGGCTCTGAGGGCTGGCGCATGGACGGCGTCAACCCGCCCTCCGCCCGCCCCGGCGTCACCCACGCCTCGATGAGGGAGCCCTTAGGCGTCGTCGGCCTCATAACGCCGTGGAACTTCCCGCTCGCGATACCTTCCTGGAAGATGGCCCCTGCGCTTATCTGCGGCAACGCCATCGTCATCAAACCGGCCGCCAACGCCTCGCTGAACGCCGCAGCCCTCGTGGGCATCCTCTCCGAGGCGGGCCTGCCGGACGGCGTCGTGAACATGGTAACGGGCCCGGGCTCCACCGTGGGCGACGCTTTGGTGACCGACCCGCGCGTCAAGGGCCTCTCCTTCACGGGCTCTACGGCCACAGGCCTCGGCATCCAGGGTCGGGCCGTAGGCAAGAAGGTCCAGCTCGAGATGGGTGGCAAGAACCCCTTCGTCGTCATGGAGGACGCCGACCTCGCGGACGCGGCGGCCAAGATCTCCTTCTCCGCCTTCGGCTTCGCCGGCGAGAAATGCACCGCGGCCTCCCGCGCCATCGTCGTCGTAGACGTCTACGACGAGTTCATCGAAGAACTAAAAAGTGCCACGCAGGCGATGAAGGTCGGAGACCCGATGGACGAGGACGTGGCCGTAGGCCCCGTCGTCAACAAGGACCAGTACGACAGCATTCTGGAAGCCCTCGAAACGGCCAAGGGCGAGGGCCGCGTCGTCATCGAGGGCGGGGCGACGGGCCCCGAGGACGAGGGGTACTTCATCTCCCCGGCCATCGTGGCGGACGTGGACAACCGGAGCGAGACGGCGCAGGAGGAGATCTTCGGCCCCGTGCTCGCGGTCATAAAGGCACGCGACTTCGACCATGCCGTCGAGCTCGCCAACGACACGCGCTACGGCCTCACCGCCGGTATAGCCACGAAGTCCCTGCGCTACGCCCACGAGTTCATGGCCCGCTCGGAGACCGGCCTCGTCAACGTGAACCTGCCGACGGCCGGGCTGGAGTTCCAGGTGCCCTTCGGGGGCAACAAGGAGTCCGGCGTAGGCGGGCGGGAGCAGGGGCCGGCGGCCCTCGACTTCTACTCGGCCTGGAAGACCGTCTCCGTCCTGCCGCTGTAGGGGATCATGCCCGCGACCGGCTTCACGCACGTCAGCATTAGCGCCCGGGATCTGGACGAGTCGGTCCGGTTCTACAGAGACTTCTTCGGCATGGAGGAGGTCCCCTCACCGGACTTCTCCGGCCCGGTGCGCTGGTTGCGGGTCGGCGGCCTGCAACTCCACCTCTTCCTGGACGAGGGCCCGGCGCCCACCCGGCACCACTTCGCCCTCGACGTGGACGACTTCGAGGAGGTGTACAGGAAGGCGCAGGAGACGGGGGCGCAGGTGGCGTCGGGCAACTACTCGACTGTCAGGGAGCTACCCGACGGGGCGGTGCAGATGTACTTAAAAGACCCGGCCGGCAACCTGGTCGAGGTCAACTGGCCCGACGTGAACACCCTCGACACAGAACTTATCGGGGAGATCCGCAAGATAGACGGCCCGCCAGACGCCGCGCTGTACATGGAACCGTAACGGGGCGTGAGCACCGGGCGGGCCCGGCGGCTCGCCCGGGTTCCGCCCGGCCTGCCCCGCAAGAGCCGCCTTGAAAGCCCGACTGCTAACCCGGTTCGTCGCGGTTTGCACCCTTCGGTCCCGCCCCGTCGCAGACGACCACCGCGTACCTCGTGTCGTCGTCCGCCTCGATCTCTAGCCTGAGGGTGCCGCCCCTGGCGTACTCACCGCCACCGACACTGCCGCCCGCAGGGAAGGGCCCGTCCGCGCCGGACGGGGCGTTCCCATCATCGTCCAGCACCGTCATCCTCATGTTGCCGTAACCCGTCGAGGCGTACTCGAAGCCCCAGTACCCGTCAGCCTCGAAGGCCGGCGTCGTCAGATCTCCGCCGCCCTCGAAGCTCGCCAGCTCCTGGTCCAGGTACCCCGGGCAGGACGGCCGTTCCGGGGAAGCCATCGCCCGGGCTTCTTGCGGCACCGGCGGCAGCGTCGCTTGTCCGGCGACCGCGGCGACCGTCGCGAAAAAGATCAGGCCGAGCGCCCCGGAGCCCTTACGCAATCCACCCGCAGGCGTCTCGCTACGGACACCGCCCGCCAGGGCGGCGACCGCCAGGGCGGCGACCGCCAGGGGCACCGCGGCGGCCAGGTAGAGGAGGTTGCCGACGGACACCAGGTCGTCGCCAGAGAGCAGGAAGTACCAACCGTACAACAGGAGGAAAGCCAGAGCGAAGGCAACGAGCACGTTGCGGAGCAGGCGCCGCGGCTCGCTTCTGAGAGCACCCCACGCGACCCACCCGGCCACGGCGAGCTGCAAGGGCAACACCAGGGGGAGCACCCCGACGTTCCAATCCGGGGCGTAGCGGATGGCCGATGTCGCCCACCCGGCCACGTGGGCCACGACGGCGCCGGTGGTCAGCGCCGCCCCCGTGATGGCGACCAGACGCCCG
>CADCUW010000366.1 GCA_902805985.1 uncultured Rubrobacteraceae bacterium | reverse complement strand
TCCCGGTACGGGGCCCGCTCCCACGGTTCGTAACGGTGCCCGTCCCTGGAGAAGACCAGGCGCCGCAGCGTCTCGGCGGCGACGGCCCCGCCCAGCGCCGTGAGCGCCCCCCTTGCGAACCGGTTCAACCCACGCCTCCCTCGTCCACGGACCAATCCCCGACATACTAATGCGCCTCTGGCCCGAATGAAACGCGCCGCCGGCCTTGACGGAATGCTATCCCTACTCTACGTTCCCTCCTCATGAACCTGGATAAACACACCCGGGCCCTGGTGGACCACCTCTCGGCAGCCGCCGACCTCGACTCGGCGGCCGCGGTCCTCCACTGGGACCAGCAGACGTACATGCCCCCCGGCGGGGTCCCGGCCCGCGCGGAGGCCCTGGCCACCCTGAGCGGGCTCTCCCACGGCATCACCGCCTCAGACGAGACCGCCCGCCTGCTCGACGCGGCCGGGGACCCGGAGGCGGGCTCGGACGCCGAGGCCGTCGTCCGCGTCGCCCGCCGGAACCACGAACGCGCAACGAAGCTCCCATCCGGGCTCGTGGCCGAGACCTCACGCGCCACCGCCCTCGCGGAGCCGGCCTGGCGACGGGCCCGCGCCGACCGCGACTTCGGCTCCCTCGTCCCCCACCTTCAGAAGATCCTGGGCCTGCAGAGGGAGGCGGCACAGCACCTCGGCTACGAGGCCCACCCCTACGACGCCCTCCTCGACCGCTACGAGCCCGGCGCGACGAAGGCCCGCCTCGAATCCATGTTCGCCGACCTCAAACGCGGCACAGCGGACATGGTGCGCGCCGTCTCGGCCGCCAGGGACGAGCGCACGGCCCCGCTCCGGGGCGCGTTCGACGAGGCGCGGCAGGAGACTTTCGGGAAGGCAATCGCCTCCGCGTTCGGCTACGACTGGGGCCGGGGCCGCCAGGACCGGGCGCCACACCCTTTCTGTATAAACTTCGGCGGGCCGGGGGACGTGCGCATGACCACCCGCTTCGACCCCGACCGCCTCTCCCCCGCGCTCTTCGCCACCCTGCACGAGGCCGGCCACGCCCTCTACGAGCAGGGCGTGGACCCCGCCTACAACCGCACGCCGCTCGCCGGCGGTGTCTCGTTGGGCATCCACGAGTCGCAGTCGCGCCTGTGGGAGAACGTGGTTGGCAGGTCCAGATCCTTCTGGTCCCACTTCTACCCGCGCCTGCAGGACGCCTTCCCCGAAGCGTTCGGGGGGACGTCGGCCGGGGACTTCTACCGGGCGATCAACGCCGCCGCGCCGTCGGAGATCCGGGTGGAGGCCGACGAGCTTACGTACAACCTGCACGTCGTCTTGCGCTTCGAGCTCGAGGTCGCCCTCGTCGAAGGCAGCCTCGACGTCCCGGACCTCCCCGACGCCTGGAACGCGAAGATGGAGGAGCACCTCGGGATCTCCCCCACCGACGACGCCCGAGGCGTCCTCCAGGACGACCACTGGGCCATAGGCTTCTTCGGCTACTTCCCGACCTACACTTTGGGCAACGTCCTCTCGGTGCAACTCTTCGAGGCGGCCCTGGAAGCACACCCGGAGATCCCGGCCGAGATGCAACGCGGCGAGTTCGGCGCGCTCCTCGCCTGGCTGCGCGAGAACGTCCACCGCCACGGCAAGAAGCACGACCCCGAAGCCCTCATCGAACAAGCCACGGGCCGCCCCCCGGACACCGCCCCGTACCTCCGCTACCTGAGAGAGAAGTTCGGCGAGCTTTACGACCTGTAGCCGGTCAGCACGCTACGGCTTCGCCTCCGCTTGTCAGCCCTGGGCTGCGCGCCTTTCGGCACGCCTCCTTCGGTAGATTTCAGCGGGTCGTCCGCAGGTATGCGCCTCGCGGCACCCTAACCGCCGTGGCGAACGCCATGGTGGCGCCGCTCAGCCGGGGCCCGAGCCCGCCGGCTGCCTCACGGGGACGTTGAGGCGGTTCCAGGTGTTGATCAGGGCGATCTCGACGATCAGGGCCGCGAGCGCCGGCTCGTCGTACTGTCGGGCGGCCTCGTACCAGGTCTCGTCTGGCACCGGGTCGGCCCGGTCGGCCAGGCGGGTGACGGCCTCCGTTAGCGCCAGCGCGGCGCGCTCGGCGTCGGTGAAGTACGGCGCCTCCCGCCAGGCCGCCACCGCGAAGATCCGCTCGTCCGGCTCGCCCGCCTGCCGGAGCTCGCGGGAGTGCATCTCGACGCAGTAGCTGCAGCCGTTGATCTGGCTCGCGCGCAGGTGGACGAGGTAAGCCGTCTGGGGCGGCACGTCAGCTGTCTTGGCGGACTTCGCCAGGGCTAGGAGTGCCTGCAGGGCGTCGGGGACGATCATCGCCGGGTTGGCCATGCGTGCCTGGATGGCTGTCGTTTGCATGTTCGCTCTCCTCCAAAGGTCTCTGGATCTCTTCGCCTAATCGGGTCGCCGGGCGTCCGGCTCCGGGTCTCCTCGTCACATCGGTCCGGTCTCGTCCGTCACTACTACAATGACGTAACGCGACGGGGGAATGTGACCGATGGACGAACGCGATTTGCTGGCGGAGCGGTTCGAGGGTCACCGCGCCCGGCTGAGGGCCGTGGCCTACCGGATGCTCGGCTCGC
This sequence comes from uncultured Rubrobacteraceae bacterium, assembly GCA_902805985.1. GTDB lineage: Bacteria > Actinomycetota > Rubrobacteria > Rubrobacterales > Rubrobacteraceae > Rubrobacter_D. The sequence goes on along the minus strand of CADCUW010000366.1, from coordinate 2,077 downwards.
CGAGCGAGGCCGACGACGCCGTGCAGGAGGCCTGGCTGCGGCTCGGCCGCTCCGGCGAGGGCGGCGTCGAGAACCTGGGCGGATGGCTGACGACGGTCGTCTCGCGGGTGTGCCTTGACATGCTTCGCTCGCGCGCATCGAGGCGTGAATCATCCCTCGATGGAATCCCCGGTGAAGCCTCAGGCGCGCGTGTGCCGGACCCGATCGTCGGCAGCCCCGACGGGATGGACCCCGAGCAGGAGGCGCTGCTGGCCGACTCGGTGGGTCTCGCCCTGCTCGTAGTCCTCGAGACGCTCTCCCCCGTCGAGCGCCTCGCGTTCGTGCTGCACGACATGTTCGCCGTGCCGTTCGATGAGATCGCCCCCGTCGTGGGGCGCACGCCCGCCGCGGCGAGGCAGCTCGCCAGCCGCGCGCGCCGCCGGGTGCGAGGAACGACGACCGCTCCCGACGCGGATCTCGGCCGCCAGCGGGAGGTCGTCGACGCCTTCCTCGCCGCCGCGCGCGGCGGCGGCTTCGAAACGCTCCTCGCCGTGCTCGCCCCCGAGGTCGTGCTCCGGGCGGACTACGGCGCCGCGGGCGAATCGAAGTTGGTCAGGGGCGCCCGCGCCGTGGCCGGGCAAGCGCTCACCTTCTCCCGCCTCGGCGGCCCGGCCCTTCTCGCCCGGCCCGCGCTCGTCAACGGGGCCGTGGGCCAGGTCGTGTTCCGCGACGGGCGGCCGTTCGCGGTCATGGGCTTCACGGTCGCGACAGGGAAGATCGTCGAGATCGACATCCTCGCCGACCCCGAGCGCCTGAACCGGCTAGACCTTCAGGTAGTCCTCGGCGACTGACTCCTCCTGCCAGCCTGCAACGAGGCCCCGGTAGCCCGTTACGTCCCAGCCCCGGAGTCGAGGTCTCCCACCTCAGAGGAACGGATCGAAGTCGCCTGCTGCTGTCCCGTCCAACCGGGGCTGAGACGGGAGCCCCTGGGGCGCGCCGACTAGCCCAAGACCCACGTGTCTTTAGAGCTTCCGCCAGCGCTGGAGTTGACGACGCGGGTGCCGGGGCGGGCGACCCGGGTGAGGCCGCCGGGCATGACGTGGCCGAGCGCCGGGAGCACGAACGCCCGCAGGTCCACGAAGGCCTCCTCAGGCTCCGTCTCTCCGTCTAGGGTGAGGTGGGTGGAGAAGTCCAGGCACTCCTGGGCCACGAAGCCAGCCGGGTACTGCCTTACGCGACGGACGGCGTCGTCGATGTCCTCGCGGCTGGCCTCGGGGCCGATGAGCATGCCCTGGGCGCCGTACCCCTCGCGCGGCTTGAGCACGAGCTCCGGCAGGCGGTCGAGCACCTCCGCGCGGGTCTCCTCTTCGATCAGCGAGTAGGTCGGGGCGTTTTGCAGGATGGGTCTCTCGCGGAGGTAGCGCCCGATCATGTCCGGCACGAACGGGAAGACGGCCTTGTCGTCGGCCACCCCGGCCCCGAAGGCGTTGGCGAAGCCTATCTTGCCTTCGAGGTAGACGTCTTTCAACTCCGGCAGGTCGGTGTCCACGTAGTCCTCGTCGAAGCGGCGGTACATCGCGTCCAGGCGACGGCCGTCCGGGCGGACCCTGACCTCGCCGCCCTTCACGAAGCAGTCAGATAAGGTGAGGAGGGGGAGGCCGCACGACCGCGCGATGCGCTCGTGCTCGAAGAACGCGGAGTCGCGCTCGCCCCAGGTAACGACCGCGACGTGTGGCTCGTCCACGCCGGGCGGGGCGGCGGCGAGCAGCGTCTCCCGTAGCCGGGAGTAGTAGGAGAAGATCCCAGCGACCCTGTAGCCCTCGAAAAGCTCCGGCAGGACCTCCATCCCGACGCTGCGGACGACGTCAGCGTACGCGATGCCGCTCGGCACGCGGGCGTTGTCCTCCAGAACGACGTACCCGCCGGGCTCGACGTGGACGACGTCCGGGCCGTAGACGTGGATGGGCGCCGCTCCGGGGTAGGCGTGGGGTCTGTAGAAGACGCTCTCGCGGAGGATCTCGTCCGGCACGACGTCCTGGTCGCCGCCGTAGACCTCGCGCAGCCAGGCGTTGATGGCACGCCCGCGCTGGGAGAGGCC
>CADCUW010000365.1 GCA_902805985.1 uncultured Rubrobacteraceae bacterium | reverse complement strand
CGCAGCGCTGCTCTATGTCCGCTCCTACGGGGTAAACGTCTTCTACGCGGACGAGTGGGACTTCGTGGCCTTGCTGCGGGAGTCGTCCCGTGACACGCTGGGTGCAGCCGATCTCTTCGCCCGGCACAACGAGCACATCTACTTTTTTCCTTGGGGCCTGATGCTGCTGCTGGGAAGCTTCACCGATTACAACACGGTACCGCTAATGTACCTGGTGGTGGCCTGCCTCCTAATAACGTCGCTAACCATCCTCTGCGCCCACGAGAAGACTGCCGGACGCTCTTTCCTTGCTTGTCTGCTCTTCGCGCCCACCCCCCTGTTGCTATTCAGCTTCAGGCAGCACGAGAATTTACTCTGGGGCAACCAGATCTCCTTCGGGGTCGCCCAGACCTTCTCCGTACTCGCCCTTTACCTGCTCCGCGACAGAGACAGCGGGCATTTCGGGAAGCTAGCCTTCATCACAGCCGCCGTCTGCGCCGCGGTGGCGTCCTTCTCAGCCGCGCCCGGCCTGCTGGTGTGGCCAGCGGGGCTCTTGCTGCTGATGCTCGCCCCCACGCGAGAGGAGCTCGCGGAGAGGGGCCCCGCGGTAGGCGCCTGGGTCCTTGCAAGCTTGGCAGTCTGGGGCGGCTACCTCGTCGGCTACGGCGGCTTCGATTCCCCGCAGTCGCCGCTCTTTGTGCTGGGCCACCCCGCCGCCGGGGCAGAGTACCTCCTCACCCTATTTGGCGGCGCGCTCTTCTGGCGGGAAGGCACGGCCATGGCGGTCGGGGCGCTGCTGGTCCTCCTCTTTATCGCAACCCTCGCTCTGGCACTCGCGCTCGGCAGGGCCAAACATAACGCCTTCTGGATCTCCCTCGGGGCGTTCTCGCTGCTGTCCCTCGCTCTCATAACCGCCGGACGCTCGGGCCTGGGGGACGCGGTCTTCGCGCGGGCCATCCTCTCCAGGTACGCGGCGTTCTCCATCCTGGGGGTCGTGGCGCTCCACGGCCTCCTGGTGAGCCTGGCCCTCGAGGCGCGCTCCCGGATCGCCGTGGGCCTGCTCGGTGCCCTGCTCGTAGCCATGCTGGCGGGCACCGTCCACTCATATCCACGAGGCATGGCGGCCGGGCGCGAGATCGAGAACTCGAGGATGCAGGCGGCACGCATCCTGTCCGATCACAAAACTGAGCCCCTGGCCGCCTTCACCATCTTCGGGCACGAGCCGGGCCGGGTCCAGAGGTACGCCCGCTTCCTGGAGCGGCGGGAGTACGGCATCTTCGGTGAAAGTGAGGTTCGGGAAACCCCCTACGCCCGAAGTTCCGAGAACTCCCACGCGCTCCGGTGGATAGGAGAAAAGAAGGGCCGGAGCCCCTTATAGCGCATGGACCCCGGCCCGCCCGCGGAAGTCCTGATGCGCCAGAAGAGAAGGCGGGCCGGGGCGTCATCTACGTCCCGGCCCTCCCTCGTGAGGCTCAGCAGAAGACGGAGACGTGGAAAGGCAGGGCAGTCTTGGCTCCGGAGCTGTTGGCCGTGCGCACGTATACCGTATCCGGCGCGCCGTCCCCGACGAAGGCCCACGCCTCCCCGGCGCGGTCGACCCCGGGGTAGCCGCTAGCGGGCTCGCTCAGCCCGGCGATGTAGGCGCAGCCGGAGATGTCGTGGTCGAACTGCACCCCGCAGAAGTTGCTCGACGAGCTCCTTGTCGCCCCCGACTCGCGCACCAGGGTGCACGTCGAGTTGGTGTGGTTGACCACGGCCCACATCTGGCCCAGCTCACCGGAGTCCCTGCCGTCCAGGGTGTCGGAGTCCCCCGCGGTGTCGGCGTGGGCCGCAGCCTGGGCCTTCTCCGTCTTGCCCAGGAACGCGCTGGAATCCTTGCCGTCTATCTCGTCGGCGGAGAGGCCGGTGGCCGTGCCCGCCTCGGGGTTGACCTTGAGCGGCGCCTTCCCGGCGTCCACCTGCAACCCCAACGCCGACCCTCCCGAGGGGTTCTTGAGCACCAGCGCCTCGCCTGACGCCACCTTGCCCACGAGCTGCGTGGTCTTGGTGGCGACGTTCCTCAGGCTGCCGATCTTCAGGGGGTCGAAGTCGCCCGCGAGCGCCTGGGAGGAGACCCCCACCACAAGGGCAAGCACCACCGCCAGGCCCACCACCGCAGACGTCGCCCTTCCCAGCCACACCAACCTGCCGCAGATCGTCCTAAACATGCCCAATTCCTCTCGTTGTTGTGGGCGAGTGATCGCCCGCGATCTCGTTTCTTTCGACCGGGGACGCGGTCGGAGCCGCGTCCCCGGTCGTGGTCGTGCCCCGCAGGCGCCTACCGGACCGCGGGCTCCGGCCTCGCGGCGGTCCCTTCGCGCCCGGACGAAGTCGCCCGCTCCGCGCGGAGCCCGAAGCCCAGCACGGCCCATCCGAGGCCCGTGGCGACCACGGACGCCATGATGAGGACCGTCGCCTGGTTGAGGCCGACCGCGAACAGCGCGAAGAGCGCGACCGGTCCGGCCGCGGCGAGCAGGGCGCCCATCTTCGGGAGCGTGCCCTTGCGCAGGAGCGCGACGCCGAAGATCGCCGAGCCGAGCGTGTACAGCACCTGCGAGAGGGGGTGGGCGATGATGTCCAGGACGCCGAGGGTGGCCTCGTCGCCCACGGCCAGGCCGACGGCGATGATGGCGAGGCCGCCGGCCACCCCGAGCCCGAAGCCCGCCAGCGTCAGCCAGAAGCCGGTTTTGGCGACCCTGCCGAGCAGGCCGGCCTGGGAGAAGTAGACCCCGACGGCGCCCACGAGCAGCAGGGCGAACATCGCGACGTCGATTATGTGGATAAAGGCGTGCTCGCCGAAGAACGTGCCCTTGGCCTCCTCCTTGAAGGCTTCGTAGATCAGGAAGACCGCGACGTAGGCGAGCACGTGCATCGCCCCGCCCAGGATAGCCGCCGCCCCGCCGTACTTCTTGATGCTCTTGTTCATCTCGGAAGCTCCTCTCTATGCTCCGTCGTTTGCCTGCCGCAACTGTGCCGCCCCGGACGGCGACGGAACACCCACAGCACCCACACACTATCCCCCGTACGGGAAGCGTGCGGGCGAACCCCGCCCCCGCAGACCGCGTCCCTTCGACGCGCTCGGCAGGCGACGGTGCGGGCAATAAGGGACGGGACGCGGGGCGGGGGTGGGCCCCGCGAGGAAGGGGGCCGACCGGGGCTTCGACCGTTTCGTGAACGGCGAGGAGTCCTCCGGTAGCGTCCGAGTGGCCGCGAGGGGAGGTTGACCCCCAACCGAAGGGCCGCGCCCAGCCCTCCTTCGCGCACCTACTTCTTGGAACCCTACAGGCGAAGCTCGGTGACTCATCCTTCTGGGACATACGGTGAATACCGGCAAGGGAAAGGGCCGGAGCCCCGTAGGGCCCCGGCCCCGGGGCGTGCGCCTAGCGGTGGGACATGCGGTAACGCACCCGTTCGCAGTCATCGGCCACCAGGTCGCCCCGGTCTGCGTGGACCAGGTCGAAGCCCGGGCCGCACCCGATGACGTCCCGGGCGGGCTTGTAGGTCATCGAGAAGATCCTGTCGTCGCCGGGGCCGCCGTCGATGGCGTCAACCGAGTTCTCGGGCGAGCCGTGGTCGCCCAGGCCGTCGCTGATGAAGTCCTCGCCGTCGCCACCCGAGAGGGTGTCCGGGCCCAGGCCGCCCTGCAGGTAGTCGGGGCCGTCCTCGCCGGAGAGGGTGTCGGCGCCCGTGTCCCCGTTGTCCAAGGCACCACTTTTCGGAAAGCCGTAGCCGACGAGGTCGTCCTCGCCAGCCCCGCCGCTCACGGTGTCGTCGCCGAGGCCGCCGACGAGCAAGTGGTCCGCGCCACCGAGGCCCTCTATGGAGTCGTCGCCGCCCTTGCCGTCCAGGTGGTCGGCCCTGCTCGTGCCCACCATCGTGTCGTCCCCGGGGCCGCCGTTCCTCTCCAGCGCCAGCGCCGCGCCGCCGACAAGCAGCATGGCTAACGCCATCGAAGCCAACAACAAACCGCTCTTTCTCATTCCCACACCTTTCTGTAGCGGACCGGACGAAAGAAAGGTGTGCAGCCCCCCGTCCCTATGCGTGGCAGGAATCGTAACATTTCGAACGAGAGGAACGCATCCCCCATATGGGCTAGGTTTGAAACACGGTATCGTCAGGTCGATAGTCGAGGAGGCGCTGACGCTACGTCTGAAGGACAGGCACCTCTTCTTGCTGGGCATAGCGCGCCAGATCTCCCCTCCCCATAAGGCCGGGTAGTCGTGGCGACGGTGAGGAAGCCGTCGGAGACCGCCTACCTGCACGTCAGGCCGCCCAGGCGCGCCGCCGGGATGGGCGGCGAGGGCGACCGCCCTGTGGCCCGCCTGTACGCCAACAGGGCCGGATAGCTGAAGCTGCGCGAGCAGGTAAACTGCCCCCTTGAGGCCGAGGAGGGGGGAGGGGATGGCGTCCGAGGTCCGCTACCGCGAGACGGACGGGGCCGAGTACGAGCTCGTTGTCTACAGGGTGACGGGTAGGGAGAAGCCGGGAGAGCCCAGGGAGCCGGAGAGGCCGGACCGGTCGATGTTCGCCTAGGGGCCGTCGGAGTACCGCACGCGGGCGGCGGCCAGGACCTCCGGGTCCATCAGGCGCGCGTTCACCCCCATCACGTCGACCCCGGGATCCACGGCGACCCAGTGCGAGACGCACCC
>CADCUW010000364.1 GCA_902805985.1 uncultured Rubrobacteraceae bacterium | reverse complement strand
GGGCTCTGGTCTCGGCGGGTTCAATGGGTTTCGATGCGGAGTATGGGATCGTTGGCGTGCGCGCGTAGCGTGCCGGTCCCGCCGATGGGAAAGGTGAACGCCGGGGTGGTGTGGCCGAAGCTGGCGTTCGCGACCACGGGTATGCCGTCGAGCTCCGGTCTGGAGTTGATGATCTCTTTGAGGGTTTCGAGATCCATGTTCGAGGCGCGCTGGAAGCGGCCGATCACCATGCCCCGCACGCCCTCGAATCCGGGCTGGTGAATGAGCGACTGGAGCGTGCGGTCGAAGTGCTCGGGCTTTACCTCCTCGTCGTCTTCGAGGAGCAGTACGGTGCCCTCGAGGTCTGGCATGTAGGACGTCCCGAAGAGCAGGGCCAGAGTGCCGAGGTTCCCCCCGAGGACGGTCCCCCCCGCCTCCCCCTCGTTGAGCACCTCGTAGCCGGGGTTGGGCACCAGCTCGCGGTTCTCCTGGTCGAGGTACCAGGCATCGTCACTCCAGTGGTCGGCCGGCTCGACGTCGTACGGCGCGTCCCGCATAAGGCATCTCTGGAAGTGGTCCAGCGTGTACCGGAGGCCCCGCTCCATCGAGAACGTCGAGAAGTGCGGGCCGGAGTAGGTGACGAGGCCGGTCTTCGCGTGGATGGCCGTCGCGAGCGCCGTGATGTCCGAGAAGCCGCAGAGGACCTTGGGGTTCTCCGCGATCAGGTCGTAGTCCAGGTGGGCGAGCAACTGGTTGGAGTTGTAGCCGCCGATGATCGTGAGCATCCCCCGAACACCGTCGTCCGCGAACGCCTCGTGCAGCTCGGCGACGCGCTCTTCGACGGGCGAGGACTCGAAGCGGTCCAGAACCTCCCCGGCCCCGCCGTAGGAGACCCGCAGCCCGAGCCCCTCCAGGCGTCCCGCGGCTGCCGCCCTCAGCTCTTCATGGATAAACCCGAGCCCCGAGGATGGGGAGACGACCCGGATCTCGTCGCCGGGTTTGAGCTTGTCCGGTATCACGGCGAACGGCCCCCTCTAGTGTCCGGCCTCTCAGTACGCGGCGTTGAGGATGCGCAGGGCGTCTATCTTGCTGTCGCCGAACCCGCCGGCGATGTTCTCGAACTCCTCCTCCGGCACGCCCACGTCGCGGAGCCGGTCTGGAAGCCCGAGCCCCCGCACGAGGGAGGCGACCTGCCCGGCGGGATGCCCACTGAGGGCATCGGCGAGCATCCGCCAGCGCTCCGCCGGCGTCGTCTCCTCCGCGACTTCCAGGCTCGGGGCGAGCGTAATGCAGGAGGTGACGCCGTGGGGAACCCCGTAGCTCGCCCCGATCCTGCGCCCGAGCTCGTGGGAGAGGCCCATCGGCGTGTTGAGCGGGCCGAAGTACGAGAGCCACGCCGCGACCTGCAACTCAGCCCGCGCTTGGAGGTCGTCGGGCTTCGCCTTCGAGAGCGGCAGCAGCTCCATCAGGCGACGGGCGCCTTCGAGGCCCGTCACGTCGGTTATGGGGTGATCCCCGCCGTACAGGAAACCCTCGACGGCGTGGTCGAGCGCCCGGATGCCGGTCGAGAGCCAGAGGCGTTCGGGGGTAAAGACCGTGGCCCCGGGGTCAAGTATCACGACGGGCGGCACGGCCCCGGGGTCTGCGAACCCGCTCTTCTTTCCGGCCGCCTCGTCTGTCACCCCGACGCGGTGCGCCCACTCGGCCCCGGAGAGCGTGGTCGGCACCGCCACCTGCGCCGGGTACCCGAGTTGCCTTGCCGTGGCCTTTGTCCCGTCGATGACGCTCCCGCCACCGACGCTGACGAGCAGGTCGGCCCCGGAGGCTTCGGCCTCCCCCGCCGCGTGCTCCACGGCACTCCCCGGCGTGTGCTCGCCCATGCCGACGTGGGTGCCGGCGTGCCGCTCCCCCAGCAAGACCTCGACGCGCCGGACGAGGTCGGTCTTCTCGTGGAGGGTGCGGCCGGTGATGACGAAGGCCCGGCCGTAGGGCCGGGCCTCCTCTTCGAGCTTGTTCAGGCTCCCCGCGCCGAAGTGGACCCTCTCATTCGCCAGAAACGTGTGTGTGCCGACCATTATCCCGGCAGTCTACACCGGGACGGTGAGATCTTCCGGTCCCTATCCCAGGGTCAGCGGCCAGTCGGCGGCGCCGTACACGAGGGCGAGGGCCGCGCCGGCGAGGGCGAGGTTCTTGAGGAAGTTGATCTGCTCGGCGGCCCGGGCCTGCGGGTCCTCGACCGTCCAGAAGTTGTGGATGATGACGGACGTGGGAAGCAGGAAAACGACGATCAGGACGAGGCCGACTACCGGGAACAGCCCGAGCAGCACGGAGAGACCGCCGAGCACCAGCATCACGCCGGTCCCGACGACCGCCAGATAGGCTCCGGGCACGTTCTTGGACTTCGCGTACCCGCTCATCATCCCCGCGTTGGTGAAGTGGTTGATGCCCGACATAATGAAGAACACGCCGAAAAGGATCCTGCCGATAAGGAGTAGCAACTCCATAATGTTTCCTCTCCTAAAACGCCGGCCGGGAGAAATCCCCCGGCCGGCACAATATAAAGATCAGCCGTCCGCCCCTCGACGGACGGCGTTTGCGGAGAGCTCTAGACGCGGCTGCCGGCGAGGAGCGCGGCCTTCTCCGCCACGCGACGCCCGAGGTACCTGGCCGCGGCGAGATCCTGCTCGTTAGGCTCGTTGGTGCTGCTGGCGCCGTAGGGGTTGCCGCCGGCCTCGAAGAGCAGGGGGTCGGTGTAGCCCGGGGTCACGAGGATGGCGCCCCAGTGCGCGAACACGTTGTACAGGGAGAGGAGCGTGGACTCCTGGCCGCCGTGCGGGTTCGAGGCGCTAGTGAAGCCGCTGACGACCTTGTCCGCGAGCTTGCCCTCGAACCAGAGCCCGCCCGCCGTGTCGATAAACTGCTTGAGCTGCGCCGAGACGTTCCCGAAGCGCGTCGGCGTCCCGAAGATGTAGGCGTCGGCCCACTCGAGGTCGTCGAGCTCGGCCTCCGGCACGTCTTCGGTCATCAAGGCGTGGTCGGACCAGCCCTGGTTGCTCTTGACGGCCTCCTCCGGCGCGAGCTCGTGGACCTTCTTGAACCGGACCTCGGCCCCAGCCTCCTTAGCACCCTCCTCCACAGCCTGCGCCAGCTTGTAGACGTTGCCCGTCGCGCTGTAGTAGATCACCGCTACCTTGACCGCCATCATTGCTCCTTTGGTTGTAAGTGGACCCGCGTCCACTTTAAGAATAGAGGCTATCGCGGTAGACTGGTGCTGTCAAGCAATTAGGGTGGTTGTGATGGTGCGTTTACGTGAAACTATTGGGCGCGGCGGGTGGGATCTGGACCACCTGGGGCGTCCGGCGGGCGGGGTTCACGAGCGGAGTGACGCGGCGCGCAACCGGCGGGCCGTGTTGGACGCGGCGCGGGCGCTGTTCGCGGAGCGCGGGGTGACGTGCGTGACGATGGAGGAGATCTCCCGCGCCGCAGGCGTCGGTAAGGGCACCCTCTACCGGCGCTTCCCGAACAAGGGGCTCCTCTGCCAGGCCCTGCTCGACGAGCCGACCCGCGGGTTCCAGCGGGAGACGATGGAGCTTGTCGGGGAGCCCGGCGTCGGTTCGCGGGAGAAGCTGGAGCACTTCCTCGACCGGATGGTCCTGTTCACCGAGGAGAACCTCGACCTCCTCTACGGCGGCGAGGAGCCTTTGTGGGGGGCAACCCGGCTGGCACGCTTCCGCTCCCCCGCCTACGACTGGCGACGGTGGACCGTCCTCGGGCTCTTGCGCGGGGCCGTGCGCGAGGGGACGGTAGACGGGGACCTTGACCTGGAGTACCTCGCCACGGCGCTCCTCGCGCCGCTCGAGGTGGACCTGTACTACCACCAGCGCCGGGTGGCGGGCCTCTCGCCCGGGCGCATCAGCGCCGGGCTGAGGTCGCTCGTGCCAGGGTCGGACAAGCTCTAGAGAAGAATGGAGAAGAGCATGGAACTCGGAGGACTGCACCACCTGACGGCGGTCACGACCGACGCGAGGCAGAACGTGGACTTCTACACGCGCGTGCTGGGCATGAGGCTCGTCAAGAAGACCGTCAACCAGGACGACGTCTCGGCGTACCACCTGTTCTACGCCGACGAGCTCGGGAGCCCGGGCACCGACATCACCTTCTTCGACTGGCCGCAGCTAAGGGTTGCCAAGAACCGACCCGGCGCCGGCGAAGTCTCGACCACCGAGTTGCGCGTCCACGACCGGACCGCGCTCGAGTGGTGGGCAGATCGGCTGGAGGAGTCCGGCATCTCGCACGGCGGGATCCAGGACAATGCCGGCCGCCTCTACCTGGACTTCGAGGACCCCGAGGGCCAGCGGCTCAGGCTCTCCGAGGACCGGGGCGAGGGGACCGGGGGCGGCAAGCCGTGGGAGGCGGGCGAGGTGCCGGCCGAGTTCGGCATTCGGGGCCTCGCGTCCGTGGATCTCACGGTCCGGCAACTCGAGCCTACGGAGTGGACCCTCACGGAGGCGCTCGGCTTCCGCAAGACCGACGAGCGGACGGAGGACGGCGGCAGGACGGCCGTCTACGAGGTCGGGCCGGGAGGTCCGGGGGCGACGGTGCGGGTGCTGGAGAGGCCCGGGTCGGGGCCGGCGCGTCTCGGGCGCGGGGGCGTGCACCACGTCGCGTTCAGGACGCCGGATGATGAGGA
>CADCUW010000363.1 GCA_902805985.1 uncultured Rubrobacteraceae bacterium | reverse complement strand
CCCTACCAGGTCGACAACATCCACGAGCGGGCTGACGAGGATCTCCTGAAAACGCTGGAGGGGCGCTTGGACGAACTGAAGGATTGCGCAGCGGAGCAATGCCGAGAGGCGGAGGGGTGAGCCGCCCTGCGAAGAGAACGGTGGCGGGCCCGGGTCGGGTGGGCGTTGCCCCGCAGGTGGGGATAAAGACGAGTGCCCGCGGGGACGAGGCTTCACGACCTTCCGGGCGGTCTTCCGGGCGGCCGGCCGCGAGGCCGGGGCGATCCTACTGGCTGGTCGCGGGAGACGCGCGGGCGGGCCTGTCTCCCCTGGTCGTGCGGCTGGACTACGGCCTGCGGGTGCTGCCGGTCTTTGGTTTCGAGGAGGAGGCCCGTCTCTTCTCGCGGCGGGCCGGCGGGAACATCCGGAGGATCGAGCCCTGTCGGCTCGTCTCGCTGCTTCGCGGTCCGCTCCGCAACGTCGAGCGCTTGGCCCTCGACCCGCTCTCGGACGCCCCGGCTGATCTACTGGACGAGGCGGCGAGCTTGAGCCGGCAAAGGTTCCTGTGCTCTCTGCTCGGGGCCGGGAGCACGGCCGGGCGGGGCGCTGTGGACGGAAGGCGCGGAGCCTCTGAGCGGGGAAGCCCGTGACGCCACCCGCCATCTTACCGGCGTCCGGCCCGAAGATGCCGGGCCCACGCGCCGGCGGGCCGTTGTTTGGAATCCTGACCGGAGTCCCTGGCGGGCGCCTCGCGCTCGAAGGGACAGGGGTCTTGCCCCTCGCCCGCCGGGTTGGCGACGTCTGCCCGCGCGAAGGCGCGGCGCGCCGAGGACGGCTCGCCGCCTCGCCCCGCCGTCCGGGACCCGCGGCGTACACCGGGCGGCCCGCGGGGGCGAAGGTTGCGTAAAGTCCTGGCCCTGGCCCTGGCGCTTCGGAGGTTCGGGCCTGGCCTCGCCGGCGGTCACTCGTCTGGCGACAAGGGACTGCCAGAGTCCGCCTCCCCGCCGGCTTCCGGCGGGTTCCGGCCCGACGTGGAGGGGCTCAGGGCCGTCGCCGTGGTGGCCGTGCTGCTCTACCACGCCGGGGTGCCGTCCGTAGGGGGCGGTTACGTGGGCGTCGACGTCTTTTTCGTGATCTCGGGGTTCCTGATCACGGGCCTGCTGCTCAGGGAGCTGGAGAAGACGGGCACGCTCCACCTGGCGCGCTTCTACTCGCGGCGCGCCAAGCGCCTGCTGCCGCTGACGGTGGTAGTGCTCGCTTTCGTCGTAGCCCTGTCGTGGCTGCTCTTCGACCCCGTGCGCATGGACGAGACGTCCTTCGGCGTCGTCGCGGCCGGACTTTACGTGATGAACTGGCTGCTCGCCGTTGAGGCCGCCGACTACTTCGCGGCGGGCCTGCAGGCGAGCCCCGTCCAGCACTTCTGGACCCTGGCGGTCGAGGAACAGTTCTACCTCGTCTGGCCTGCCTTGCTCTTTGGGGTGGGGTGGTGGTGCTCGCGAACGGGGCGAGGCCTGCGCCCGACGCTCGCCGTCGTGCTCGGCGGGTTCGCGGCGGCGTCGCTGGCCTACAGCGCCCACCTCACGCAGGCGGAGGCCGGGGCCGCGTACTTTTCCACCCTGACCCGCGGCTGGGAGCTCGCGCTCGGCGGGCTGCTCGCCCTGGCGCCGGCATCCGCACTGGGTCGGGTACCCGGGTGGGCAGCCGGCGCGCTGGCGTGGACGGGCCTCGCCGCGATCGCGTTCGCGGCCCACAGGTTCGGCGACGACACCCTCTTCCCCGGTACCGCCGCCCTGATCCCCACGCTCGGGACCGTCGCGCTCATCGCGGCGGGTTCGGGGACCTGGCAGGCCGCCTCGCCCTCGCGCTTGCTCGCGCTCGGCCCGGTGCGCCACGTTGGCCGCATCTCCTACTCCTGGTACCTGTGGCACTGGCCGCCCCTGGTCTTCGCCGCCGAGCTGTGGGGGAAGCTGTCCCCCGTGGAGGGCCTCGCCGTGCTCGCCGTCTCCTACCTACCCGCCGTCCTCGCCCACCGTTTCGTCGAGAGGCCCTTCCTCCACGCGCGAGAGCTCACGCGCTATCCGCGCAAAGCCCTCGCCCTCGGCGGGGCCTGCACCGTTGCCTCCGTCGCCCTCGGCGGGCTGCTCTTCGCGCTGACGCCCATCGTCCCGGAGGCACCGGAGAACAGGGTAGCGGGGGCCGCGGCGCTGCGGGACGGGCACCGCATCCAGAAGGGCGCCGAGGCCGTCCACCCCACCCCGCGCGAGGCCGAGAAGAAGGAGAACCGGCCCCGGATGTACGCCGACGGCTGCCACCTCGACCTCCCGGAGACAGAGTCTCCCGCGTGCGTCTACGGCAACCCCTCCTCGGAGAGGACCGTCGTGCTCTTCGGCGACTCGCACGCCATGCAATGGTTCCCCGCCCTCGACGAACTCGCAAAGCAGCGCGACTGGCGCCTGCTCGGGTTCTCCAAGAGCGCCTGCCCGCCCGCCAGGATAAGCGTCTACAGCGCGGGGCTGCGCCGGGAGTACCGCGAGTGCGAGGAATGGCGGGAGGGAACGCTCGGGCGCATCGTGCAGAAGGAGAACCCGGACCTGATCGTCACAAGCATGCTCAACCGCTACCGGGCCAGGGAGGACGGGAAGGGGTTGGATCGGGACGCCAGCAACCAGGCCGTCGTCGAGGGCTACGTCTCTACGCTCGAAAAGCTGCGCAGCAGCGGGGCCCCGGTCGCGGTCATCGAGGACGTACCGCGCCCCGAAAAGAACGTGCCAGAGTGCGTCTCGCGCTCGCTCGACAACCTGCAAAACTGCGCGTTTCCCAGGGATAAGGCGCTCGAAGAGCCCAGAATCAACGCCCGCGCCGCGGAGGAGGTCGGGGGGGCGACCCTCGTCGACCCCACACCCGTGGTCTGCCCCGAGGAGACCTGCCCGGCCGTTATCGGGGACGCGCTCGTCTACCGCAACGGGGCCCACCTGACCCGGACCTACGTCGTCACGCTCACCCCCTGGCTCGGCGAACAACTGCCGGATCCCGCCGGGTCGGAAGCCCGGTCGGGTTGACGTAACGCCCGGGCCATCTTAAGGTCTTCTCTTGAGGGGGCGGCCCGGGATCCCCGACCCATCCCCTCAAGAGAATACCGTCTGACCCTCATCCCAGGACGCGCGGGAGTCGCCGGTTCCACCCAGGGTCAAACGCCTACCCACGGAGGAAGAGCTCTGTTTTCAGAGAAAGCGCCACGCGGCAACGCGTCCACAGAAGAGACGGTACCGCCATGGGGCACGGGATGACGGACCCCCGACGCAGGGCCTGGAGGTGGTCGTTGGTGGGAATCTCCCTCCTGTGGGCGCTTTTCGGGCTGCTATGGGCCCAGGTGATAGCGCTCCCGAAGCCCTTTCTCCCGCCGCTCTTCCTCGCCGAACTCCTCGGCGATATCCCTTCGGCCACCACCACCGAGCGGTTCGTGGTCATGATCTTCAAGGAGACTAGCCTGTTGCTCCTGGCCTTCGCCCTCGTCGGCTTGCTCCTGGCCGCGGCGGCGTACGGGACCGGGGCGCGCGTGGGTCCGCTCGTCGCCGCCCTGTTGTGCGCGGTCAGCGTGACGACCTCCCTGGCCCCGACCGCGGAGGCACGAAGTGTCGCCGTCGCCGAGGACATACGGCTCTCCCTGCCGGGCTACTTCGCGGAAGTTCCCACGGCGGGCCGTCCTCCCGAGACGGAGACGTACGCCCGTTCGAAGGGAGGGGATCTCAAGCTCGACGTCTGGCGGCCCGACGCCGCCGGAGGGGCCCCCGCCGCGGAGGGGGGGCGCCCGGCGATAATCGTGGTACACGGCGGCGGCTGGCGCTCGGGAGCCCGCGGCGAGTTCCCGGACTGGAACGCCTGGCTCTCAGACGAAGGGTACGTCGTCTTCGACATCGACTACCGGCTCGCGCCCCCGCCGAGTTGGCAGGACGCCCCCGGCGACGTGAGGTGCGCGGTCGCCTGGGTTAAAGAGAACTCGGACCGGTACGGCGTTGACCCCGAACGCGTGGCCCTCATGGGCCGCTCGGCGGGTGGGCACCTGGCCCTGCTCGCGGCCTACTCGGAAGGGACATCGTCCCCAACGGCCGGTTGCGGGGCCCAGGAGGAGAGGGGGGACACGACGGTAGCGGCCGTCGCGGCCTTCTACCCGCCTACCGACCTCGCCCGGCTCTCCTCCATGGGCTACCTGGGCGGCGTGGACCGTTTCCTCGGGGGCACGAGCCGCGCCCTGCCCGGACGATATCGCCACTCTTCGCCCGTCGCCAGGGTTGGCCCCGACGACCCGCCGACCTTCCTCGTCCACGGTGGCGACGACGAGATCGTGCCGCCCGGCGAGTCCGAGTTGCTGGCGGGCCGGCTGCGTGAGGTCGGCGTGCCTCACCGCTATGTCAAGCTGCCCTGGGCCAACCACACCTTCGACTTTATCTGGGGCGGCTGGGGGGGCCAGATCACCCGCTCCTCGCTCGAGGAGTTCCTGGATAGTAATCTCAAAGTGCAGGGGAACAGACCAGATCAAGCCCGCGGACCCGACCAGGCCACCGACGATAGACCCCGGCTCGCCCGAACCTTTCCGGACACAGATTTTTGAAGGTTCTAATCGAGCGCAAAGTGGTTTCACACCTGCGGGGTCCAAACTATTCGGGAGACGAGCGGCCAAGGAAGGAGCACCTG
>CADCUW010000362.1 GCA_902805985.1 uncultured Rubrobacteraceae bacterium | reverse complement strand
GCGTTCGCGAGCTGGAGCCAGGTATTGTCGAGGACCGGCAACAGGGCGAGGCCCACGGCCAGAAGGCAGAGGTTGAGGGCGATCTTGCCGCCGAAGTAGGCGGGCTGGCGGTCCAGCAGCCCGTTTTTCTTGATGACCTGCTTCAGATCGGCGTAAGTGTTGGCCTCATGACGGCGGTCGGTTCGGTTCGGCCTGTCGGCCGGGGGTGACGCCTCTGGTCTCATACGTTGGGTTCCTTTCCGGCCGGGGCGAAGCCCCGGCGGCTCTGACGTAAACGGCAATCGGGGGTAGACCGACGAACCGGGCCGTCCCGAACGGCCACGGGCAGGCTCCTAGACGCCACGGTTCGCGCCGGAAGCCGATACGTCCGCGGTCGCCCGGACCGCGCTCTCGGAAGAGTTCAAGTCGAAGAGGACCTGGGCCGCACTGGGTTCAGATAGGTCTACGAGCCCCGCGCGCCCACTCCAGCGCGCTATCCAGCCCCGCAGGCGCCCTCCAATGTTCATCTCGCGACGCGCGATCATCCAAGACCCCTCCCCCGTGCCGGCGAGATCGCCCGGGCCCGTTCCACCCGTCTCAGGAGCGCATCCTCCTGCTAGAGTTCCCCGTCGCCCGCGACGGTCTGCCTTTTTCGTCCTATCCAAGCCCCTCGCCCGCCTCCCCACAGGAAGACGGCCAGCTTGCAAAATATAGACCTCCCCACCAGTCTCGAAAGTAATTTAGATCAGTATAGAGAGAATACGTACCGAAACGTAAAGCGGACACATCGGACGGATCGCGATGCATGGAGCATCCGAGAGGCGGGACGGCGGCCACACGCTTGCACATACGTTCGATGTACGCGTCTACATCTTTCGATGTATTTGCGAAGCGAGAAGATCCGGCGGGGTTTCCGGGAGAATGGCGGTGTATTAAGGTGTCCATCCGTACCCGTTGTGACGGTACGGAGAATCGGGGAACCATGATCCGAACGAGATCTTGATGGGGTCCGATCTTCGCGGAGGGGAGCCAGGGATGACGAAGATGAGGGCGACGCGACAGCCAGATTTGACAACCGTCTACTGGCTTATCGAGAACCCCGAGTTTGGGGAATCTGAGGTGTTCACCGTCTGCGTCGACGCCGAGAGGAAGGCGCTGCCGGTCTTTAGCTTCCCGGACGAAGCCGAGATGTTCCTGAGGCTCGGCGGTTTGGAAGAACGGGGCTGGCGGGCCGTCAGCAGCACGGCCAAAAAGCTCATCTGGCAGCTTGCCGAGTACCGGCGCGCGGGGGTAGATCTCGTAGCCCTGGACCCGTTGCCGGAGATGGTGGGGTCCACGTTTGGCAAGACCATAACCCTCGTGACCCTGAGCTTGCACAGCTTCGTCGAACGCCACGCGCCGAGGCCCGGGGAGGCGCTCGCGCGCAACTGAGGCGGCTTCCGCCGGACCCCAAACGTCCGCACACCCGCCGCCTTGCGCGGGCGTTCCCGTAATCCGGGGGTGGACGCGACCGCCCGTTACCCCTTGCGGCGCCTCTGTTGGAACTTACGCCAGAGAACCGGGGCCGCGGCCAGCAACACCCTTCTCAACAAATAACCCATTCACCCACCCCCGATCCTCGGACTCTCTTGCCGTTTTGTGGTCCCCCGGCGCCACAACGCCGCCTCGACGTAGGCTTTTTTCAGGGCCGTGTTCGCGCCGGGGAGGTCCGTGCTCTCCAGGCACCGGAGGGCCTCGTCGAAGAGCCGGCGCAGTTCCGTAAGGCCTTTGTCGTTCACCAGCGCGGGCCTCACGGCGCCCCTCCTCGCCGGGATCACGGCTCCGCCTTCCGGAAGACGAAAAAGCGGAGGAGCACGAAGCTCATGGTAGAGGCGGCCACCATCGAGACGGCCTTGGCGAGGTTGCCCCCGACCAGCGGCGAGAGGTCCGTGTAGGCGACGATAGCGCGGGCGAGCAGCCAGATCAGGAGCCCGCCCACCGCGACGTTCAAGATCCCCTGGAGGGTGAACAGGCCGACCTGCCGGGCGTCGTGGCGGGCCTGGCGCCTGAAAGTCCACAGGGTGTTCCACAGGTAGCTGTTCGCGTTGGTCAGGACCAGCGCGGCGACGTTGTAGACGACGAGCATCTCCGGGCTGCGGGTCGGCGAGATCAGGAGCAGAGCGTTCAGGACACCTATGTCCACCAGCGCGTTGGAGCCTCCGACGAGCGAGAACTGGGCGTACTTGATTCCTGTCTGCTTGCGGGATTCGCGCAAATTCTCCGCTCTCGTGATCCGCCCGCTGTTTGCTCCGGCGGGCTCTACCGCAGGACGATGGCCTGCCGCCAGCCGTCCGTGTCTTTCGTCTGCCTTACGGCCGGTTCTGGCCGGTTCTGGCTCCCTTTGCGCCGCCCAGAGCGCCGCCGATAAATGGTGCGAGCAGTGCTGCGATGCCGCCCACGATGGCCGCGATACCGAGACCCTCCGGCACGCCCGTCGGGATGGCCTGCGTCAGGCCCGGCGGCACCGCGTTGGCGAGGGCGTCCCCGAAGACGCCGCCCAGGATGCCGCCGGCGACCGCGAAGACTATCGCGACGATGAGGGCCAGGAGGGCCACCAAGAGGCCGTGCTTGGCCCCCGAGCGGCTCGCCATCCTGCCCGCCACGTAGCCGCCGATAAAGAACGCCAGAATCAGGGTGATCACGGCGCCTACAATGCTCGATATCCCGCCCCCGGATGCCCCGAGGCCGAGCGCCGAGATCACCCCGCCGACGATGGCGCCTATGATCCCGGTGAGGATGAACGCCGCCCCGAGCGCGCAGAGCCAGCCGAAGATCACGCTGATCCAGCTCGTGCCGCGACTGGTCTCGCCTCCGCGCCTCTCTTGCTCCCGACGCTCGGCCTCCCGATCTGAGCGCGCGTCGCCGACCCTGCGCGGGCCGGAGTCAGAGCGAGTCTCGCCCGAGCCCGAAGCGCCCACGGTGGGGCCGCCGGTCCCACCGCGTTCACCGTACTCCGTGTCTACCCTGGACGCGTCGGTGTTCCCGTCGCCCCTGTCTCTCTCGCTCATCCGCGTACTCCCTCCGAGTCTTCGAACGTCCAGCCTCCGGCTGGAAGGCTCAGTTCTGGGCCATGGTGCGGTCGTAGAGGAACGCCGCGAGCACGCCGCCGATGATCGGGCCGAGGATGTAGAGCCAGAAGCTCGTGAGGTCGCCCGCCACGAGCATCGGCCCGAGGGCGCGCGCGGGGTTGACCGCGCCGCCGGTCACGGGGCCCGCTATAAAGACTCCTATGGCCAGGGCGAAGCCCACCGCTATCGGGGCTATGGGCGCGGGCGCCCTATCGTCGGTGGCGACCGAGATCACCACGAAGACGAGGATGAAGGTGATGAGTACCTCCAGCAGAAACGCCTGGAGATCACCGACGCCCTGCGCCGGGTAGGTGGCCGCCAGCTTCGCCTCGACCCTGCCCGGCCCGCCGAACGCGAGCCAGGTGCCAACGGCGCCGAGCACGGCCCCGACGAGCTGCGCCCCCAGGTAGTAGGGGACGGACTTCCAGGGGAACTTGCCGGTGGACGCCAGGCCCAGGGTGACGGCCGGGTTGACGTGTCCCCCTGAGACGTGCCCGATGGCGGCGGCCACCGCGGCGAGCGCCAGCCCGAAGGCAAGAGCCACAGCCAGCGAATCGTAGGCGGCGCCCGCCGTCGGGAGGTTCAGGATGGCGCCGACCGCCACGGCTGTCCCGCCAAAGACCAGGATGAACGTCCCGACGAGCTCGGCGAGAGCCGCGGGCAGGATAGGGTCGTTCGTGCTGCTGCCGTAGAGGCCGTCGCCCTTTAGCTCCTCTTCCCTCTCTATCAGCCCCTCTTTGGCCGCGCGGCGCATGTCGTCTCGGGTGATGTGCCCGGCACCTTCGGTTCCGCCCCGGCGGTCGGCCAGCGGCGGACCGTCGACGGAACGGCCGCTCGCGGTCCGGCTAGCTTCGGCCTCGCGACGAAGTTGCTCCTCGCGTATTTCCCTATCGCGATCCAAGTCTTTCCCCTCCTGTTGGGGTCTCGGGGGATTCCCAGAGACCACCTTGCTGTACTGTCGCGGCCGGCCTGCTACTCCTCGCGCCGCGTGGTCTGGTCGTCTATCTCGACCTCTTCCTTGCGGAGGTCCACTTCGACGACCTCGACCTCCTCGACGACACGCTTGCGGAGGCGGATCTCCTCTTTGAGCACGATCCGCTTGGAGACCACGACCTCCTCCTCGAAGACCTGCACGACGACATCCTCATCGCCGAACTCGGCCTCCGCGACCTCCCGGCCCAAGGGCACGCGCTCGACCTCTACTTCTTCGCGCCTCTTCGGGACCTGCACCTCTTCTTGCTCGGTGCGCACGCTCTTCTTGACGTTCACGGAGCCCGCCTCACGCTGACGGACGCCGGCGCGGAGCTCCTCCTCGGAGCGCTGCACCCTCATCTCTTCTTCGAGGCCATCGCCTCTATCGGCCGGCGGATGCTCGTCGCGTCCCTCGTAAGCCAAAACGGACCTTTCCGGGTTGGAAACCCTGCTCCGAAAGACCAAAACAAAAGGGATGCGCCGGACCAGCCGGCGCATCCCCAGGAGTTTCGGCCTTACCGGTCGAGGCCGCTGCCCCGCTCGGTGGCGTCCTCGACGTCGACCTCTTCGCGGCGGACGTCGTCCTCGACGACCTCGGTGTCCTCGACCACATCCTTGCGCAGCCTGACCTCTTCCTTCGCCACGGCC
>CADCUW010000361.1 GCA_902805985.1 uncultured Rubrobacteraceae bacterium | reverse complement strand
CACAAACGGCGCCGCGGAGGCGATCGCCACCGACTGCAGGGCCGTTATCGCCGCGTCCACGGAGCCCTGGATCGCCCCGGCCAGCAGGCAGATCGCCGCCGCCGCCCCGGTGAAGACGCCCCACACCACGACGGTCCACGCCCTGGGGTTTATGTCGCCTTTGGATGAGAGCATGCCCATCACCACCGAGGCCGCGTCAGCCCCGCTGACGAAGAACAGCGCGACCAAAACTATGGCTATAAACGACGTCAGGCCGGAGAGTGGGAACGCGCCCAGGGTGGCGAACAACGCAGCCGGCTGGCTTTCGGCCACGGCGTCGGCGATGTTCGCCGCCCCCGTGAGCTGCAGGTTGATGGCCGCGCCGCCGAGGACGGCGAACCACACGAAGCTGACCACGCTCGGGACCAGGATGACGCCAATGACGAACTCCCGGATCGTGCGGCCCCGCGAGATGCGGGCTATGAAGGTGCCGACGAACGGCGCCCAGCTTATCCACCAAGCCCAGTAGAAGATGGTCCAGCCGGAGACGAACTCCGAGTCCCCATAGGAGGCCGTCCTGAAGCTCATCGGGACGAGGTTGGCCAGGTACCCGCCGAGCGACTGCACGAAGGTGTCGAGGATAAAGACCGTAGGCCCCAACACGAAAAGGAAGAAGAGCAGGAACACGGCAAGGACCATGTTGGTGTTGGAGAGCCACTGAATGCCGCGGTGCACCCCGCTGACCGCCGAGACGATAAAGCACAGCGTCAACACGATGATGACCATGATCGCAAGCCCCACCGAATCCCGCCCGCCGAAGCCGAACAATACGTCGAGCCCCTCGTTGATCTGCAGCGCCCCAAGGCCCAGCGACGTCGCCGAACCGAACAGGGTGGCGAAGATCGCCAGTATGTCTATGGTCTTGCCGGCCGGGCCGTAGACCCTGTCGCCGAGAAGCGGGTGAAACGCCGTGCTTATGAGGTTGGGCATCCCCTTGCGGAAGGTGAAATAGGCGAGGGCCAGACCCATGATCGCGTAGATCGCCCACGGGTGGAACGCCCAGTGGAAGTAGGAGTACTCCATCGCGACTTGGGCCGCCCCCCTCGTGTTGGCCTCCGCCGTTCCGCCGGGAGGAGTACCCATATGGGTCAGGGGCTCGGCGACGCCGAAGAACATCAGCCCGATACCCATCCCCGCGCTGAACATCATCGCGACCCAGGAGACCGTGCGGAACTCCGGTTGCTCGTCGTCTCCGCCGAGCCTGATCCTGCCGTAGCGGCTACAGGCCAAGTAGACCGAGAAGGCTAGAAAACCGAAGGACGACAGTATGAATACCCAGCCGAAGTTCGGCACCAGAAAACCGAACAGGACCGAGTCGAAGACGGACGCCAGACTATCCGCGAAGAATACCCCCCAAGCCACGAACACCGCCGAAAGAATCGCAGCCACCCAGAAGACGGTGGGATCTATCCTAGGACTTGCCGACCTTTGCATATATACCCATCCCTTTCCCGGTTCCCCGACGCCGCGCCTTCCTCTGTTCTTCTAAACGGTGCGGGCACTGTAGCGCATAGCGCAACTTGTTTCAACAATATCATCGGGCGCCCGGGCCGCTAAAGACCGCGGGTGGCGCGGTAGGTCCAAACGCCTCGGCATACCTCGTCTGGCGTCCGAGACGCGCCGGTCCCTGCGGACGCTACCTCTCCGGCCAGCGGAGCTTGGGGATGACGCGCTCGCCGTAGGCCCGGATGAACTCCTCCTGGTTGCGGCCAACGTTGTGAACGTAGACCTCGTCGAAGCCCAGGTCCACGTAGTGCTGGACGTGCTCCAGGTGCTCGTCGAGGTCGGCGCTGGTGAGGACGCGGTTCGCGAAGTTCTCGATGGAGACCTGCTTCGCCATCGCGGCGAAGTCCTCGGGGTTCCTTATGTCCCCCTTCGGGAAAGGCATACCGCCGTTGGGCCATTCCTTTACGGCCTGCTGCTCGGCTTCCTCCTGGCTGTCGGCCCAGGAGACGTGGAGCTGTATCATGCGCGGCATCGTGGACGGGTCCTTGTCGGCGCGGCGGGCACCCTCCTCGAACTTCTCCATGAGCATCTTTATCTTCTCATCGGCGGCGCCGACGGTGATGATCCCGTCGCAGAACTCGCCGGTCCTGCGGCTCTGGATGGGACCTGCGGTAGCCACGTAGATCGGGGGCGGCGTCTGGGGCATGGTGTAGAGCTTGGCGCTCTCCAGCTTTATGTGCTCCCCGGCGTACTTCACCACCTTGCCGGTAAAGAGCCTCCGGATGACCTCGATCGACTCCATCAAGATACGCAGCCGCGTCGGCGCCTCGGGCCAGTACGCGCCGACGACGTGCTCGTTGAGGGCTTCCCCGGCCCCGAGCCCGAGCCAGAAGCGTCCCGGGTACATAGCCTCCAACGTCGCGGCGGCCTGGGCGATGATGGCGGGATGGTACCGGAACCCCGGCGGCGTGACGCCGGTCCCGAATCGGAGGTTCGTGGTAGCGCCCAGAGCGCCCATCCAGCTCCAGACGAAAGCGCTCTCGCCCTGATCCGGCGTCCACGGATGGAAGTGATCCGAGGCCATCACGGACGAGAACCCGGAATCCTCCGCGGTCTTGCACCACCCCAGGAGGTCCGTCGGATGGAACTGCTCGAACATCGCCGCGTACCCTACGGTGCCCGTGGTCTCCATGGGGTCTCCTCTTGGTAAGGTTTCAGATTTTCTCTCGGGCAGCGCAACTCGCCACCCTCTTGAGACAGTTTACAACCACGGCGTCAGAGCTGGTCCTCGCCCGACAATGAAGACCGTTCACGTGTTAGAGCCTGTTGCCCGGCGTCTGATGCCGCTTCTAGAAGTGATCCGGGACGAAGAGCCACGGATCTCCGGTCGGGAAGAGCTCTTCGAGGAGATCTACGGCCCCGGGCGAGCCGGCCCCGAGGAGGCCGTGGCGCGCGAGTTGGCGGGCGGGTAGGTAGCCGGCGTAGAGCTGGGCGAGCTGGCGCACGTCGAGCGTGACCCGGTCTTCGGCCTCGGCCCCCCGCACGACCTCGCCGCCCCCGACGGTGTACTCCCCGGCATTCTTGGGGATGACGTCGTCGGCCACATCGAGGACTATCGGACCGCCTTCTCTGTCGAGCAGGCGGAGGGCGCCTTCCACGTCTACCAGCCGGAGCATCTGGTCGGGCTCGACCTTTGCGTCGACGTAGGAACTCAGGAGGTACGGGTGGAGCGGGTCTTCGCGGCTGGTCCAGTGCCTGACGTCGAAGTCGTCGGGGTCGAGAGCGGCGAGGAAGGAGATGAGGCCCCGTCGCGCCTCGGGCGTGGCGGCGACGAGCTCCTGCACTTCGAGGCGGCGTTCGGGCTCGCGGCCCTCCCTGATGCCGGACATCTTGTAGATCAGGTACCCCCGGACCTCCCCATCCGCCTCGTAGACGGAGGCCTCGAAGTCTTTCCGTCCCAGGGTCTTGCGCCAGTGTCCCCCGCTCCTGAGCGCGCAGAGCTGGTGCCCTCTCGACTCAGCTTCGAGGAGCGCCATCATGGCGGGCAAGTCTTCCTCGCGGTACGCCCGCAACTTGCTCTGACCGGGATCTGTGGATAGGTCCGTCGGTTTTAGCGTGTACTCGACGGCCTCGGTTGCGAGCTCGTAGCCGAAGGACCGGTAGAAGGCGTGGGCGAAGGGCGAGAGCAGGGAGAGGTTGGCGCCCCGGTCCCCCATGTCCCCCAACGCGACGCGCATCAGGTCGCCCGCGTAGCGCCGCCTGCGGTAGGCCGGGTGGACCATAACGGCCGCCACGCCGCCCATCGCCACAGGCTTCTCGTCCACGAGAACCTCCATCGGCAGCACGGTTACGCCCGCCCGAACCTCCCCGTCCTCCTCTATGATGTGGACCTGCTCCGGGTCCAGCCGCGGGTTCTGCCGCGGGTCGAAGTACTCGTTCGCGTAGGCGGCCTCGCCCCCAAAGGCCGTCACCATGAGCCGCGCCAGCGCCTCGCCGTCTCCCTCTCGGTACGTGCGGATCTTCATAGGCCTCCGAAACCTCGCCTCCGGATGCGGATTCTAACGGACGAGGCCCTGAAGGATCATGCCCCCTTCTTGCCCTTCTTTCTCTTCTTTTTGGATTTCTTCGCCTTGCCCGACCCCTCCGGCTTCTCTTCGACGGCCTCCGCCATCCAGCGGCACCACTCGGCGTTTCCCCTCTCGTAGAGGATGCCGCGCCGCAGGGTCGCGTAGGAGGCGAAGCGCGGCGTCTCCGGCCGGCCGATGTCGTCGGCCCACTCCTCCTCCATCCAGCCCCGTATCTCCTCGTACCGGGCGAGTTGCTCCTCGTAGCGGCGCCCCTCCTCCCGGAAGAGCCGCGCCGCCGCCTCCCCATCTACGAGCCAGACGGAGTAAGCCTTCAGGGTCAACTCGTCCTTTGTCGGCTTCTTTGGCGGCGGCTGCGTCGCCCACTCCTTTAGCGCCTCGAGGCCCGCCAGCGTGATCTCGAAGACCTTCTTGTCAGGCCTCTCGCGCTGCTCGACGACGCTGTGGGTCACGAGGCGACCCTCTTCGAGCCTCGCTAACTCAGGGTAGATCTGGCTGTGCCCGGCCCCCCAGAAGAACCCCACCTTGCCCTTCATCTGCTGCGTCACGTCGTACCCGCTCAGCGCCTCCCGCGCCAGCAAACCCAAGATCGCGTACCCGAGCGTCGTAGCCATGCGTCCCCGCTTTTCTTTTATGTCACTCTTGACATA
>CADCUW010000360.1 GCA_902805985.1 uncultured Rubrobacteraceae bacterium | reverse complement strand
CGCCGCTGCAGGGAGCCGCCGCCCGCGCCCTGAACGGCCTCGACCTCTCCTGGCTGGCCGGGATGCTCTCCGCCGGCCTCCTCTACTACGTCCTCTACAGGCTCGGCTTCGTGACCCGCGGTAGCGCGCCCCCACAGGGGACCGTCGAGCCCTCCCGGGCCGGGGACGCCGGCGCGTAGGGGCCTCCTAAGCCGCGCCGGTACAAACGAGCGGCCCGAAAAACTAGCCGGCGGGCCAAAGTACCGTGGGACCCCCTCCAGTAGCATTTGGCGCTTACACGTATGTGCGGCGTCTACCATGGGAGGTGGCCCTGGTGAGCGCGGTTGTGGGTCAAGAGAAGTTCGATCCCACGCTCTACAACGAGGATCTCGCGCCGATCCCGGAGGAGCGGCGCAACTGGAGCTGGGTTAACTACTCGACGGTATGGATGGGCATGGTCCACAACGTCGTGGCCTACACGACGGCGGCGGGGCTCGTTGGGGCTGGCATGAGCCCCTGGCAGGCTATCGGGACGGTCGCGATCGCCAACGTCGTGCTCATAATCGCCATGTGGATCAACAGCATCGCCGGGGCCAAGTACGGGCTGCCGTTCCCAGTGCTCATACGGGCGGCCTTCGGCTACAAGGGCGCCCAGATACCCGTGATAATCCGGGGGTTCGTGGCCATCTTCTGGTTCGCGGTGCAGACTTACCTCGGAAGCCTCGCCGTGGGCCTCGTCTTAGGTGCCGTCATACCTGGGTGGAGCTCGCTGGACTTCTCCATCCTGGGGATGGGGTTGAACGGTTGGATCTCCTTTCTCGTGTTCTGGGCTTTGCACGCGTACGTGATCCTGCACGGCATGGAGCGCATCAAGTTTTTCGAGCTGTGGGCGGGACCGCTGGTGATCGTGGCCGGGATGGCCCTAGTCTTTTGGGCTGTGGGCGCGGCCGGAGGCGTCGCGCCGCTCTTCGACCAGCCCTCCAGGCTCTCCCCCGGGGAGTTCTGGCCGCTCTTCGCGCTCTCGGTCACGGCCCTGGTCAGCGTGTGGAGCACGCTGGTGTTGAATATCCCGGACTTCACACGCTTCTCGCGGTCGCAGAAGGACCAGATGGTCGGCCAGGCGATAGGGCTTCCGCTCACGACCATCCTGTTCTCCGTCATGAGCATCGCCATCACGGCGGGCTCGACCATCGCCTTCGGGAGGCCGATCAGCCAGCCGGACCAACTGTTCCTGGCCTTCGACAACACCGCGGTGTTGCTGATCGGAGCCTCGACCATCTTGATCGCCACGCTCTCGGTGAACGTGGCCGCGAACATCGTCTCCCCGGCCTATGACCTAGTGAACCTGTTCCCCAGGAGGCTGAACTTCGTCTCTGCCGGCATCCTCTCCATCGTCCTCGGCTTCCTTTTCGTGCCGTGGTTGTGGATGGATAACCCGGACACCATCTTCAGGGTGCTCGGCTACATCGGCGGCGCCCTCGGCCCCGTGGCGGGGATCATGACCGCGGACTTCTACCTCGTCCGCCGAAGCAACTACGATCTCGACAGCTTCTACGACAAGCGTGGCGCGTACGGCTACAGCGGCGGCTGGAACCCGAAGGCCCTCATCGCGACGGCCCTCGGCATCATCGTCGCCTTCGTGGGGCTCGTGGTACCGTCATTGAGCGTCCTGCTCTCGTATTCCTGGGGCCTCGGCCTCGTAGTGGCGCTTCTTGCCTACACGGCGCTGATGAGGACGGAGCGTGCCCGGAGCACCGCCGAGCCGGCGATGGAGATCGCGGAGGAGCTTTCGTAGCTGTTACGTTCCGGCCCGTCTTTCCTGCAGGCGTCCCCCTCAACTCTCGGCCTCACGGTCGGGCCGGTGGCCGAACGCGGCGTGGATCTCCCCCCTCGACGCCCCGGAGCGCAGGAGCAGGGCGAGCAGGATGCGGGCCTTCGGGCCGTCGAGGGGGCCGGCCGGGATGAGGCCGCGGGCGAGCAGGTCCATCTCGGAGCCGGGGGCATCGTAGGTGCGCGCGAGCGTCTCACCGCCCCCGGCGCGCGAGGCGATCACGACCGGCATCCGAACCGCGAGCTCCTCCAGCGTCCCAACCGCGGCGGGCGGGACGTGCCCCCCTCCCATGCCCTCCACCACGAGCCCGTCGTAGCCGAGGCCGCCTGCGGCCCGGAGGAGGCGGCCGTCGTCGCCGGGCCAGACCCCGACGATGGCGACCTCGTGGGAGGTGTCCTCGTCCGGCGGCCTCACGTGGTGGCGGTCCGCCGGGCGGAGCGGGATGCGGACGGAGCCTTCGGAGACCCAGCCGATCGGACCCGCGCCGGCGGAGCGAAAGGCCGCAGGGCTCTGGGTGTGGGTCTTGCGGACGTGGCGGGCGGCGTGGATCTCGTCGTTCATCACGACGACCGTACCGACGCCCCTCGCCGTCCCGGACGCCGCCACCCGCACGGCGGCGAGCAGGTTCGCCGGGCCGTCGGCACCGGGGAGGGTGGGGTTGCGCATCGCGCCGGTCACGACCACGGGGCCGTCCCCGCGAACGAGCAGGTCGAGCGCGAAGGAGGTCTCTTCTATGGAGTCGGTGCCCTGGGTGACGACCACGCCGGCGTCCCCCCCCTCCATGCGACGGTTCGCCTCGGCGGCCACCTCGACGAGGTCGTCGAGCGTCAGAGCCCAGCCCGGCACCTGGCGGAGGGAGACGGCCGAGACCTCGGCGACCTTCGAGAGCGCGGGCACGGACTCCACGAGCGCCTCGCCGGTAAGCGCGGGCCTGACGCCCGAGCCGCCGGATTTTACGGAGGAGATGGTGCCGCCGAGGGAGACGACGGAGACTTTCGGGGGTGCCATGGTTCTCCTCTCGCGGGGTCGCCTGGGGGTGCCGGAGTGTAGCGGCGCGCGGGGCCCGGGATCAAGGGCCGGCCCGCCGGGCCCGAAGAGGCGCTATTGTTAGGGGCGGTCAAGGGAGCGCGAAGGGAGAGGACGACGACGATGGCCGAGAAACAGATACTGTGCGCCTACGGGATAGACATAGACGCGGTGGCCGGGTGGCTCGGCTCCTACGGCGGCGAGGACTCGCCGGACGACATATCCAGGGGCATGTTCGCCGGCGAGGTCGGGACGCCGCGGCTCCTCAACCTCTTCGAGAGGTACGACATGAAAGCCACCTGGTTTATCCCGGGCCACTCCATAGAGACCTTCCCCGACGAGTGCAGGGCCATCGTTGAGGCCGGACACGAGATCGGGAGCCACGGCTACTCCCACGAGAACCCGGTCGCCATGACCCCGCAGCAGGAGCGGGACGTGCTCGAGAAGTGCATAGGCCTGATAGAGGACCTCTCGGGCAAGAGGCCCGTCGGCAACGTCGCCCCCTGGTGGGAGGTCTCCTCGACGACGAACGAGCTGCTCCTGGAGTACGGCTACAAGTACGACCACTCGTTGCAGCACCGCGACTTCGAACCCTACTGGGCGCGCAAGGGCGACTCGTGGACCAAGATCGACTACTCCAAACCCGCCGCCGAGTGGATGAAGCCCCTGGTCCGCGGGGAGGAGATAGACCTCGTCAAGATACCGGGCAACTGGTACCTCGACGACCTGCCCCCGATGATGTTCATAAAGACCTCGCCGGCCACCCACGGCTTCGTCAACCCCCGCGACGTCGAGCAGCTGTGGCGCGACCAGTTCGACTGGGTCTACCGCGAGATGGACTACGCCGTCTTCGCCCTCACGGTCCACCCGGACGTCTCGGGAAGGCCCCAGGTCCTGTTGATGCACGAGCGGATCATCGATTACATAAACGGCCACGACGGCGTCAGGTGGGTGACGTTCGAGGAGATCGCCGACGACTTCGCCCGCCGCCGCCCCCGCGCCGGCACCGCCTAAAGCGCCGTGTGCGTGCTCTGCGGCGAGTTCGTCTCGGGCCCTCACTGGGCCGAGCGTCGCGCCGAGGACGCGGCCCGCGGCCCGGATGCCGCCTCCTTCGACTACCACCGCGAGCGTCGCAGGGAGCGCGCCCGCCGGGCCGCGCTGGCTGGCCTGGTCCTCGCCCACTACGGGCTCAAGGTCAGGGACTGGGACGGGGGCGCCTACCTGCTCTCCGACGGCAAGGGCCGCGTCGAGGTCGTGCGCGACCTCGGCGCCTTGTGGCCCGCTGCCACGAGGCTCTGCGGCCGGACGCCTGACCCCCTAGACCCGGCTCTGACAGGGGTCCTCTCCGGCGGCGCGGGTTGACGCGCCGCCTGGTCATCTTCGCCGGCTTTCTCGGGAGCGGGAAGACCACCCTCCTCTCGGGGCTCCTCTGCCGCCCGTCCGCCGGCCGCGCGGACGTGCTCGTAAACGAGTTTGGCGAGGTCGGCCTCGACCACCACCTCCTGCGCCGGGCAGGGGCCCGGGTCGCGCTGCTCGGGGGCGGCTGCGTCTGCTGCGACGGCCGCGAAGACCTCGCGCGGTCGCTCCTGGACCTCCTGGATGAAGGCTCTTCGAACCCCGTCCTACTAGAGACTAGCGGCCTCGCCGACCCGGCGGGCGTAACCCGGGCCGTCCTCTTGCACCCCGTACTCCGGCACCACTACGCCGTGGGCCCGGTCGTCACCACCGTGGACGCCGCGAGCAGCCGGTACCACCTCGAAGAGCCCGAGGCCGTCGCCCAGATCTCCGCCGCCGACGTCCTCGTCCCGACCAAGACCGACCTCTCCGGCGCGGAGGTCGCCAGGGACCTCGCCGTCCGCCTCCGCTCCCTCAACCCGGCGGCCCGGATAGTCG
>CADCUW010000359.1:2255-4744 GCA_902805985.1 uncultured Rubrobacteraceae bacterium | reverse complement strand
CTCGCGGTGGAGATAGCGCGCGAAGGCCGGGAGGGGCGCAAGATCGGGACGCTCTTCGCCGTCGGGGACCACGAGGCGGTGCTCGTCCGCTCCCGGCCCCTGATCCTCGACCCTCTAGCCGGCCACCCCGACGACGCGAAGGGCGTCAAGGACCCGGACATGCGCGAGACGGTGAAGGAGCTGGCCCAGCTGGACGGCGCGTTCATCGTGGCAGACGAGGGCGTGATCGTCTCCGCGGCCCGCTACCTGGACGCGGCCTCGGACAACCTGGAACTCCCGCTGGGCCTCGGCAGCCGCCACATGGCCGCGGCCTCCATCTCCCGCAACAC
Source organism: uncultured Rubrobacteraceae bacterium (assembly GCA_902805985.1). Taxonomy (GTDB): domain Bacteria; phylum Actinomycetota; class Rubrobacteria; order Rubrobacterales; family Rubrobacteraceae; genus Rubrobacter_D. Next base: position 4,415 of record CADCUW010000359.1, on the reverse strand, counting down.
GAAAGCGGTGGCCGTCGCCGTCTCCGAGAGCTCGACGGTCAGGATCTTCGACGAGGGAAGGGTGGTGGCCGAGGTCGTCCCCGAAGTCTGGATGCTCCGCGGCTACGGCCCCTACCCCGGCCCAAGGCCAACGCCCTAGAGGAACCACCCCAAAACCACGAAGCGCCCGAGCGGGTACGCCCGAACGGGTAGGACCAGAGCGCCCCTCCGGGCTGCCACGCTGGTCCCACGCCACCGAAGTGTTCCTCCTCTGTAGGTGAATCACGGCCGACGTCTACGTGTTCGGCCACTTCGTCCTCTCGGATAAGGTGGTTACCGGGGCCGCGGGGGTTCGCCCTCTGATGCGTTAGCCTCGGCCCGAAGCCGGGATCTTCGGGTCCGAAGGGACGCGAAAAGAGGGCCGGGGATCACCCCCGGCCCTCCATTATCAGCCTGTCGGCTGAAACCTGTTGCCTGAAGCCTCCCCTACGAGGCGGCCTTTATCTTGCGGTCGATCTGCTCGATCAGGGTCTCGCGGCTCTTGTTGTTCTTCTCGAACTCGCGCACCTTCCTGAGCTGCTCGGCGGAGAGGCCGTCGAGCCTCTTGGAGACCTCATCGACGTTCAGGCTCTCGTAGTCGGTGGTCTTGAGGGCACCGTAGACGGCCGCCTGGAGCTCGGCCTCGTGCGTGGCCTTCTCGGTCTCCTGAAGGACCTTCTCGGTCTGCTCGGCGGTCTCCTCGGCGACCCGCAGGCCCTGCTGGGTGGCCTGCCGGGTGGCCTGTATCCCCTGCTCCGCGACCTGCTGGGTGGCCTGCATCTCCTGCTCCGTGGCCTGCTGGGCGGTCCTCAGACCCTCCCTGGCGTAGGAAGCGAAGGGCGTGAAGAAGTCCTGGTAGGCCCCGGCCCACTGCTGACCGATGGCCTGCAGACCCTCCTGCTGCTTGCGGGCGTTGCGCATAACGGCGTCGGCCGCACGGAGGTTCTGCTCCGTCTGCTCCCTGAGGGCCTCGACCCCACCACTCAACCAGCTCTGGGCAAAGTCGGCGTTGCGCTGCTGGAGCTGCATCAACCGCACGCCGTTGGCGAACCACTCCTGCGCCGCCCTGGCGTTGTCCTCCTGCAGCTTGAAGAACTTGAGGCCGTCCTGGGCCAACCTAGCTCCCCGACGCTGGGAGGCCGTAAAGCTCTCCGCGAGGGCCTCGTAGGAGTCGCGCTGGACCTCCGCCATCTCCCTGGCCGTGCGGGTCATCTTCTCGATGTTCGTCGTAGTAGCCATCTGCTCTACCTCCGTTAGGATAGATCGCTTCATCTATGTTCCTAATGCACATATATACCACACCTGCGCGTTCCGAAACACTCGATTAGTGCGCCTGGTGAATTTTTTCACGTCCGGGGGCAGTCGGGCAGGAGCTTAGCGGGCGGGATCGGCTTGCTTATAAGGTTTCTACATTTTGGAGTCAGGAGCATGACGGGTAGCTCTGGGCGGGTGGGATTACGAAAAGTTCGTGTCCTGGGCGGGATCCCGCAGCGGATCTCCGGACCGTGTCGGGGCTCTCCCTTCGCGACGCAGGCCCGTTCTGGTCGTGCCGTGGGGCTTCTTGCCGATCCAGGCGATGAACTTCTCGATGTCCGGATGGGACCTCAAAGCTTCCAGGGTGTTGTAGTCGCGCTCCAACTCCTTGTTGTCGAGGACCGTGTGGATGTGACGGTGGCACGGGGAGCACAGGCCGACGGTGCGGTGTATCTCCTGCCGGTCGAAGGTCTTCTTGTTTCGTTTGTTCTTGTGGCGCGTCCTGGGGACGAGGTGGTGGCGCGTCAGCCGCTCCACCGGGCGGCCGCAGAGTCCGCACTCCCCGCCCCTCGCGCCGTTGGTGTTGCTCACCCGCCTATTTTATCGACCCGTGGCCGCGCGATGGGTGAGCGTGTTCGCCGTTCGGGGCGAAGCGTCAGGCAAGACGGACCTCCCGGGCGCCCAGGAACGCCGCCACCTCCCCGAACCGTTCCCGCAGGACCCTCTCCAACCGCAGGGTGGGATCTTCGAACATGTCCAGCCTGACCTCCATGGTCTTCCCGGAGAAACGCGCCTCCCAGGCCCCGGCCGCCACCCCGCCAACGAGCACCACCCCGAGGCCGTCCCCGACCGGCGTGTAGACGCGACCCTGCACGTCGGGGTGCACGA
>CADCUW010000359.1:0-2155 GCA_902805985.1 uncultured Rubrobacteraceae bacterium | reverse complement strand
CTGACCTCCATGGTCTTCCCGGAGAAACGCGCCTCCCAGGCCCCGGCCGCCACCCCGCCAACGAGCACCACCCCGAGGCCGTCCCCGACCGGCGTGTAGACGCGACCCTGCACGTCGGGGTGCACGAGGCGTCCGCGGCCGTCGGGGGCGTATCCCATCGTGTAACAGTCCCACTTGGGCAGGATGTCCACGGCGTCGGGGTCGGGAGGTCCGGCCGCCTCGAAGGCTTCACGGTCGCCGGCCGGCAGGAGGTATCCGGGCTCCGGCTCGACGGTCTCGACGGTCTCGAGCGCGGCCGAGGCGCGACCCTTTGGGACGCCGGCCCACCAGCGGAAGTCTTCGGGCCGGGCGGGACCGAAGGCGCGCAGGTACTCGCCGGCGAGCCAGGCGAGGGCTTCGTCCGCGCCGGCCTCCGGCAGGTCTCCACCGAGCCAGGCTCGCGTGGCGACGTAGCGGAGCGCGTTGGACCTCGGGCCCTCGGCACCGACGCGCAGGAGCACGCCCTCGCGGGCCATGCCGCTCAAAACTGGCGTCGGGCTGCCATCGTAGCCGGCCGCCGTGCGCAGCTCCTGGCCGAGATCCCGGGCCGTTATCGGTTCGGCGGCCGCCGCCAGCACCACCTCGCGAAGCTCCGCGTAGCGCCCTTCTGGGATGCCGAAGTACTTGAGGCGTTGTCTCAAGCCGGAGGGCGGCTCGGGGACGGCGCGAAACGCGAGGTGGGCGTTTTCGCGTGGGAGGAGGTGGATGGACCCACGCATCGCCGGCAGCCGCAGCGCCCTTCGTTCGACGTCCAGGCGCCGGAACGTCTCGTGGTCCAAAGCGCGGATGCGGGCATGGAGCGAGAGCGGGGCCGACGGGTGGGAGCTGTAGACGCCCGCGACGGCGCGCAGGGCGGACTCGGCGCCCGGGGCGCGGCGGCCCAGGCGCTGGCGGTCGTAGGACCACCAGCGGGCCATCTCCTGGATACTGGGCAAGATTTGCTTACGAGCTTCGGACCCTGGCGCGCAGGGCGGAGAACGCGAGGAAGAAGGAGACGCCGCCGACGAGGGCGACGGCGCCCATCGCCGGGAGCAGGTCGGCGAGGACCCAGCCCGAGGAGATCAGGGCGCGGAGCCCCGCCAGCAGGTACGTCACCGGGTTGTAGTCCGCCACGGTGGCGAGCCAGCCGGTCAGCGCCTCCTGCGGCAGGAACGTCGTGGTGAGGAACGCGAACGGGAAGAACAGGATAAAGGAGGAGTTGACGGCCGCCGGGCTGCCGGTCCTGAGCGCGATGGCGTAGGGGAAGCCCGTGAACGCGAGGCCCCAGAACCCGCTCAGGAGCAGGAACGCGAGCACGCCCAGGGGCCCGGTCGCGAAGCCGACGCCGAGGATGAAGCCGAGCACGAGCACGGGGATGCACAGCGCCATGACGAGCACGAGGTCGGCGGCCATCAGGCCGAGGATCAGGCTGTAGCGGTTGACCGGCGAGACGAGCAGCCGGTCGAAGTAGCCTGACTGAATGTCCGTGACGAGCGCGGACGCCCTGGAGATGCCGGTTACGGCGAAGACTATGGCCACCGGTAGCTGGAAGGCCTCGAAGTCGTTCACGCCGGCGAATGAGGAGATGTCCGCCAGCGCCCCGACGTTCACGGCGAAGAAGAAGATCGGTACGATCAGGGCGGGTATGAGCGCCTCCGGCTCGCGCGGCACGGCCCGCAGCGCCCTTCCGGCGACGCTGATCAGGTCCCGCCAGAAGCCGGCAGGCCGCGCCCCGATGCTCCCCTCTCCTGCGTTGATGCTCGCGCTACTCATCGCCCGTCCTCCTCGCCCATGTTGCCGTCGTCCGTGCCTATCCGGTTGCCCGTTACCTTCAGGAACACGTCGTCGAGGGTCGGGGTGCGGAGGGTGAGCCTCTCCACGGGAACTCCTGACTCCTCGAGCACCACGGCGACCTTCCCGACGACGCGGGGACCGTCGGGGGTGGCGATGGTAAGCTCCTCGCCCCTGACGTCCACCTTGTCTACGGCCTCCAGGGCCCGCAGCCTGTCGACGGCCCCGTTTGCCTCGCCGCGGGTGGTGGCGACGACGAGGTCCTGGCCGACGGAGCGCTTCAGGTCTTCTGGCGTGCCCTCGACGGCTATCTTCCCGGCGTCGATGATGCCGACCCGGTCGGCGA
>CADCUW010000358.1 GCA_902805985.1 uncultured Rubrobacteraceae bacterium | reverse complement strand
TGCTCCTGGGCCTCTTGAAACTCCTGACCCTTTGCTTCCAGACCGTCCCCCGTAAAGACGACCGTAAGCGCCGCCGGGGAGACCCCGAACTCCTCGGACATGACGTTCTGGACCCTCTCGGCCTCGGAGTTCGAGCCCTCGAAGCCGCCGCCTTTCAGACGCCCGGAGAGGTCGGGGGCGAAGAAGGCGCTGAAGATGAGGATGGCGCCCCACACAGCCAGCACGGCCCACCTGAAACGGTAGGCGAACACGCCGAGCCCATAGAAGCCTCTCACCTCTTGCGCCGGCTATCTCTAGAAGAGTCTCGCATCGGCGATATCGTACCCGAAAGGGCGGTTCGGTACGGTGTTCGGTTACACGAACGTGAGGCCTGAACCTATCCTCAGGCCTCGTCGGGGGCGCGGGTCTTCGCCGGCAGCGTCAGGGAGAGCGCGAGGCCGAGGACGGGGAGGGCGGCGATGGCGAGCATGGTCGTGCGGAGGCCGCCCGTGTCAGCGAGAAGACCGAGCAGGGGCGCTCCTATGCCCCCGAGACCAATGGAGAGGCCCATCGTGATACCGGCCGCGAGGCCTATGCGGCCGGGCAGGTACTCCTGCCCCATCACCACCGTCACGCCGAACGTTCCAACCGTCGCCGCCCCGATGAGGGCGAGCAGCACCATGCCGGGGTACGGCCCGGTGAACGCGAAGGCCAAGACGAGCGGCGGCAGCACGAGCATCGACCCGACCAGCACTATCTTCCGTCCGAACCTGTCCGCGAGCGGTCCCATAAAGAGCGTGCCGACCGCGCCAGCGGCGAGCATCACCGTGAGGGCCACGTTGCCGAGGGCCGCCGACGCGCCGAGTACACGCTCGTAGTAGGAGGCAACGAACGCGATGAGCCCGAAGAAGACGAACGAGCGTACGGCGACGACCGCGATCATGACGGCGAAAGGCCCCCAGCTCTCCGGCGGCGCCTCCACTTCCTGGGACGTGGCGCCGGACTCCTCCGGCGCGAGCCGCAGCATGCGGGACGACTCGGCGAACATCACGCCGGCCATGAGCGCGGCCGGGAGTGCGAGGAAGAGCGTGCCCGGCAGGCCGAAGACCAGGACGAGCGGGGTGGCCACGATAGGACCGAGGGCGAATCCGGCGTTTCCCCCGACGGAGAAGAAGCTCATGCCCCTGGCCCGGCGGGCGCCGGAGACGTAGTTCGCGAACCGGGCGGCCTCGGGGTGGAAGGCCGCGACACCGACGCCGCTCACGACGACGGAGGCGAAGATCAGGGGGTAGCTCGGCGCCACCCCGACGAGCGCCATCCCGACCCCCGCGAGTAGCACGCCGAGCGGCATCAGGGCGGGGATGGGGTTCCGGTCGGAGAAGATGCCGAAGAGGGGCTGGACGAGGGACGAGCTCACGGTGGCGGCGAAGACCAGCGCCCCCGCCGCGGCGAGCGAGAGGCCGCGCTCGGAGATCAGGAACGGCAAAAGCGCCGCCACGGCGCCCTGGTTGAGGTCCGTGAAGAGGTGCCCCGAGGACAGGACACCCATCGCCCTGCGGTCGACGCCTTTTTTCGAGGCCGCGCTCACTCTTCCCTCCCTGCATCACCGATTCTGATGATGCTATCAGTCATCCGAGATCTCGTACGGCCCCATCGCCCATACCCGCCCGGCAACCTCCAGGAACTCGCGCCTGAGGCCCTCCAGGATCTCCTCGACGACCTCTGCGGGCTCCCCCGGCGCCGGTCGCCCGGCACGCGGGACGGGTATCTTCAGCAGCACGTCTGCCGGGCCACCCTCACCCACGCCGCCGAGCTCACAAGCCTGCCGGAACGCCTCCCGGAAGCCGCCCACGCCGTCGACGAGCCCGAGCTCCAGAGCCTCGGCGCCGCTCCAGACCCTGCCCCCGGCGATGGCGTCGAGGTCCGGCAGGTTCCGGCCGCGGGAGACGCGGCCCTTGAACTCGTCGTAGATGCGTCCGATCTGCTGCCCGAGCACCCGCAGCTCGTCCTCCGTCGGCCTGCGGCTCAGGTCCATCAAGCCGGCCCGCTCTCCCCTCTCGAGCCCGACCGGGTTCACGCCCACCCTCTCGTAGAGGCGGTCGGCCGCGGGGCGGATCGTGATGACCCCGATAGAGCCTGTGACCGTCGAGCGGCGGGCGACGACGTGGGCGGCGGGGGCCGAGACGTAGTAGCCGCCGGAGGCCGCGACGTTGCCCATCAGGACGACGACGGGCTTTTTGGCCGAGACGCGCCCGACCTCGCGCCAGATCAGGTCAGAAGCCAGCGCGTCCCCGCCCGGCGACTCGACGTGGAGCAACACGGCGCCGACCCGCCGGTTGCGCTCCGCGCCCCTGAGCGCCGCCACCACGGACTCACTACCCGCCCGCTCCCCCCCGAAGAAGGGTACCGGCACCGGCAGCCGGCGGCTCCTCCCCCGCGTGATCGCCCCCTTCACTTGAACGAGCCCGACCTGTCGCGGCCCCCGTCTCCGGTACGGCGTCTTCAGGGACCTCCTCGCCGCGGCCCACTCAACGATGCGCGGCTTCTCCCCGCCGGCGGCGAGCCTCCCCGGAAGCTCGTCCTCGTAGATGACGCCGTCGACGAGACGGGCGGCCACGGCCTCTTTGGGCTCGTGAGGGGCGGCGTCGACGGCGGCGCGCGCCTCAGCAGCGGTGAGACCCCGCGCTTCGCAGATGACGCGGATGAGTTCCTCGTAGCGGCCGTCGAGGAGGCGCCCGGCCTGCTCGCGGGCCTCGCGCGAGAAGTCGTTGCGGGTGAAGGGCTCGCCGGCGGACTTGTACGGCGAGACGGCGACCACCTCGGCGCCGATACCGAGGCGGTCGAGGGCGTCCTTGAAGAAGGTGACGCTGGTCCGAACGCCCGTAACGCTTACGGTGACAAGCGGGGCTACGAGGATCTCGTCCGCCGCGCAGGCCAGGTAGTAGGAGCGCGAATCCACCGGGTCCGCCAGGTACGCCACGACCCGGCCTCCCCCCTCCCTGAACGCCAGCAACTCCTCCCTCGCCTCCTCGAGCACGGCCCATCCCGCATCGACGTCCCTGACGCGGAGCACCACGCCGCGGACGCGGCCGTCAGAAGAGATACGGTCGAGCCTCTCGCGTAGAGTCTGGAGGGTAGCCGGACCTGGTCCGCGGTTCATGCGTCTGCGGAAGAAGCCCGCCGGGGTCTCGAACTCGGGCAGGGCGCCGCTGATCTCGATCCACACGAAGCCGGGCGGGTGTCCGAACAGGCGCGAGCGGGTGTTGCCGATCAGGCGCCAGAGGTTTGCCAGGAGGTTCGAGAGCGCGGACACTGCCTTCTATGTTACACCGCGGTCGCCAGACGGCCTTATGATAGACTCGCGATCGGGAACGATTACCGATCATCTACCGGAACGAGAGTCGATTGGGCGCCACGCTGGAGAGGGACATACGCGAGCGGTTCCGCCGGTCGGGCTACACGCTGACCTCGCAGCGCAAGGCGGTCCTGGAGGCGCTTGGGGAGAGCCGGGGTCATCCCTCGGCCGAGGACGTGTACCTGCTCGTCAAGCAGAAGAACCCGCGCGTGGCCCTCGGCACCGTCTACCAGGCGCTCGGCGTGCTGGAGGAGATCGGGGTCATCGAGGCGAAGCACTGGGCCGAGTCCCCGACCCGCTACGACCTGAACGTGGGACCGCACCTGGACATCCGGTGCCTGCGCTGCGGCGAGGTCTCGGAGGTGCCGGGCGTCCATTTCGAGAACCTCGAGGAGAGCATCCGGGACGCGACCCCCTACGAGGTGACGCGGGCCACGGTGGTCGTCGAGGGCATCTGCCCCGCCTGCCGCGCCGAAGGCTGAGCCCTCCCCTAAGTACCTCTTCCGACCGCGCGCCAGACCAACGTCCGGAGTATGGGCTTTACCTCGTCGCGGGATACGTTTAACCTTTCGGGCCATGGGCGCCCCCGGGGCGACGAGGAGCGAGGGTTCTTTGGAGGAGGTCAGATGAGCGAGGAGCGCGAACACGCGGCGGCTGGTCTCGCCTCGGGCCTGGAGGCGGCCGGCGCGCTCATAGAGAGCCTCGAAGAGGAGGTGGTGGGCCTCCGGCGGGACCTCGAATCCGCCACCGCCGCCCTGAGAACTGCCCAGGAGGAGATCTCCTCCCGGGCCGACGCCGAACGAGAGGCGTCGGACTTGCGCGCCGAGAGCTCCGACCTCAAGCGCCGTCACTCGGACGAGCAACTCCGCATGAGCAACGAGCACATCGCCGAGGTCGCCGCCGTCCGGCGCATGCTAGAGGAGCAGCGCCGCGCCGACGTGGAGGCGGCCTCGTCGCAGACCAGGGTCGAGGCGCTCAAGGAGGAGTTCGCCCACGAGCGCGCGGCCACGGAGGAACGCCACAGAGCCGAACTCGCGGAGCTCAAGTCATCTTCGGAGGCGTGGGAAGAAGAGCTTAGGATGAAGTATGCGGAGCAGGAGAGCCGTCACGCCGCGGAGATAGAGGCCGTCCGTCGCGCGGGCCAGGAGCGGGCGGAGGAGCTGGAGCGGTCCAGGGACGAGGAGATCCGGGCGCGCGTCGACGAGGAGCGCGCCTCCCATGAAGAGCGCCACGAGGCCGCCCTGCAGGCGCTCAAGAGCGCGGCGGCGGGCAGGGAGCTGGACCTCCAGAAGGACTACCAGGCGGTCGTAGAGACGCAGCAGGCCGAGATAGAGTCGCTGCAGGGCGAGCTCGAGTCCCGCGCCCTCCAGGTCGAGGAGGCCCGCAAGGAGGAGCGCCGGCAGGTAAAGGCCCTAGCCGA
>CADCUW010000357.1 GCA_902805985.1 uncultured Rubrobacteraceae bacterium | reverse complement strand
AGCAGGTTCGCCACGAACCCGATGCGCAGCACGTTTATGTTCCTGTCCTCGCGCGAGAACGTGAGCCCCTTGGAGAGGTTCGTCCGGACGATGTCCCCGTCGAGCACCTCAACCGGCCGTCCCCGGTCCTTGAGCTCTTTCTCGACGATCTCGGCGATGGTAGTCTTGCCCGCCCCCGAGAGGCCGGTAAACCACAACGTGAAACCTCGCTGATCTTCCGCCCCGTTTCTCTGCACCGCAAACTCCTCTCTGCCGATCTACACGCCTCCCCACGACCAGTCTACATGCGGAGGGCCGCCCGGTCCGGGTCTCCCCCGGACGGGCTTCTGGATGGTTTGTCTACGCGTCCTGTAGACAATTCGCGCAACTCTACCCAGCGCCCCGGCCATCGTCAAGTCCAGCCTCACCGGGTGAAGGTACGGGCTAGGTCACGGTGACGGGCGGGTCGTTCGGGGAGAGCTGGTCCCTGGTGTTGATCTCCGCCCCTACCGGCGCCGGGACAGGGCCCCTGAGGAGCGGGTCGTCCGTCTCCTCCATCCACCTCTGTAGCCGGCCGCGCATCTCCTGGAGCACGTCCCCGTAAGCGGGGTCGTTCGCGAGGTTGTGCGCCTCGTTCGGGTCGTAGAGAAGGTCGAAGAGGCGCTCTTCGGGGATGGGCCGCTCTGCGAGACCGTTGGAGAGGACGAGGTCCTTGCTCGGCCCGTCGTCGATGTTGGCGAGGACGGGGGTGGGGTGCTCGTCGTCGAAGCGGCGGATGTATTTGTGGCGGCGCGTGCGGACGCACCGCTCCGGCTCGTAGGCGACGTGGTAGGTCTTCTCGGCGAAGATCGCCTCTCGCACCTCTTCCGACTCCTCGTTGGCGAGCGGGAGAAGCGACTCTCCCTGAAGGAACGAGGGACGCTCCGCACCGATCAGGTCGCAAAGGGTGGGGAAGATGTCTATGTGCGAGACGAGGGCGTCGACGGCCCTGCCCCCGGCGAACCCCCCGGGGCCGCGCAGGATGAGCATGACCCCGAGCCCCCGGTCGTGGAGGGTCGCCTTTGCGCCAGGAAAGGCCAGGCCGTGGTCGGTGGTGCAGATGACGAGCGTGTTCTCCGCGAGTCCCTCGGCGTCGAGGGCGTCGAGCACGGCCCCGACCCCGCGGTCCAGCGAACGGGCGCTCTCCTGGAAGGCGGCCATGTCCAGTCGCGTCTCCGGCGTATCGGGCAGGTTCGGGGGAGGTATTACGTAGTTGGCCTTCTTAGGGGAGGAGGGCCGGAAGAACTCGCGGTGGGTCTCGAAGAAGCCGACGGAGAGGAAGAAGGGACGGTCGCCCGTCTTTTCGAGCAGGTCGAGGGTGACGGGGACGACGTCGTCGGTGCGGGTGGATGGGATCTTGAAGACCTCGTCGTAGCCGATTACGTCCGGCTTCTTGCTTATGTGCTGCTCCCCGATAAGCGCCGACCAGTACCCGTTCTCGCGCAGCATGTGCACGATGTGCTGGCGGTAGTCGTTGAGCTCGAACCCCCTGTGGGCGAGCCCGACCATGCCGTTCGAGTGGGCGTACTGGCCCGTCAGCAGGCACGCCCTGCTGCCCGAGCACGTGGGTGCCGCGCAGAAGGCCTGGCGGAAGAGCACGCCCTCCTCGGCGAGGCGCTGGATGTTGGGCGTCCTGACGGAGTGGCCGTACGGCCTGACCCAACGCCCCGTGTCGTGGGAGTGGATGTACAGGATGTTCGGATAATCCGGCACGCTCTACCTTTCTCCGGCCGTCGAAGCGAACTTCTGCTCACTATACAGATTGACCCACTCCTCGGAGAGATCGTCGGCCTGGCGCTTCATCCCCGGCGCCTCGACGGTGAACCCCTCGGGTAGGTCCATCCCTATGCCGCCCAGCAGCCGGAACACGGTCCCCTCGTAGTCCTCGACGAGATCCTCGTAGACCACCTTGAGCGGCTCCACCCCGCAGCCGTCGAAAAAGTCCTGCCACGCCTCGTTGTGCTCGTCGATGCGCCTCTTCAGGTGGTCCACGGCCGGGAAGCTGAAGCGCAAGCCCTTGCTGTCCATGTCGTCGTCCGAGTCGCGGCGCCACTGCTGGGTCTGGAGCGCCTTCCATAGAGAGACCGCCTGGCGGGTTGTGTCCCTGCGCCGGATCCAGACGAACCTCTGGAGGTTGGGGAGCACGGAGCCCGGCACGTCGCACGGCGGCACGTCCCACCGCCCGCTTGTCCTGCGCGCCAGCCTGACGAAGTCCCTGAAGTAGGCCCACATGATCTTGGTCCCGAGCACCCCGTTGGGCGTCGTGCCCCTCTCGTACGCCCTCGAGACGAGCTCGGGAAAGTCCGGCGGACGCCACGCGGGGTCGTACCACGCCCCACGGTCGGCGTACCGCCCCCCGTACTCGCCGAGCACGTCCTGAAACTCTGGGTCATCGAGCAGCGCCCACACCGCTGGGTCGTTGGAGCGCTGGAAATAGTCCCGCGGCTGCCGAGGTCTGCCCGTCTCCAGCAACACCTCGAAGTGCTCCGCCGGCCTGCCGGCGATCCCGGTCCGTCCCAGCGCGTCGCAGAGCAGCGTGCTCCCGCTGCGCGGCGTCGCGCAGATCAAGTACGACAGCACCGGATCGTTCTCCCGGGGGGCGCGCGCGTTCTCCATCCCGCCTCCTATCTGCTCGGTTCTTCATGCCAGCGAACATCTTTCCGCAGCCGCGCAGTATATACACTTTGCCTACTAAATAAACCGACTTAATCGGAGATTGCCCCGCCGGGCTCTTGACGGCGCCGTTCCAACGGCTTACCCTATATTATTAAGTAAGGTAGTAGACAAACAGGTAAAAGATGGAGGTCGGGTGTGGTGAAGTGGGAGTTGGATCTCTGGTACGAGCTCTGGGACCGCGCCGGCAGCCAGGGCCTTGACACCTGGTATGACCCCCGCGCCGCCGGGGTGGAAGGTCAGCCGTCGGCGGCCGCCGATACCGGGGACGTGACCGACGTCGAACCCGGAGGGGCATGAGGTCCCTTCTCGGTAGAGAGCAAACCACCGGGGCACGCCCCGGGTCCGGGCGCAAAGGAGCGTCCCGTGGGGGCCAGAGGCTCCGGTCCGCCGTCGAGTCGGGCGTCCTCGCAGGGCTGCTCCTGGCCGTTGCGTTCTCGGTAGTCGTGGGGGCCCCTGTGGTGTTCCTGTGCGCCGTCGTGGGGGCCTGGCTGGCCCTCGCCGCCATCGTCGGCACCCGAAACGTTCTCGATGCCGGCTGCTACTTCATGTTGCTAATCGTCGGCGTGATCCTGGTCGTGAACCTCGCGACGAACGGCCCTGCCTCCCTTCTGCCCTAACCGGCGACGCCCCGTTCTAGCTTCCGGCCGGGGTCCTCAGCTGCGTGTCCCGCAAACCGTTTCGAGGACCTTGTCGCCGACTACGGTCCGCCGCGACCCCTCCGCCGTCCTAAGGAGGGGCCGTTAGCCTCCTGCTAACGGCCCCTCGGCTTCTGTCACGAACCCCGTTGCATTCCTTCAATTAGAACCTCGACGACCTCGGGGCGGGAGAACTCGGGCGGGGGGTACTCGCCGCGTTCGAGCATCTCCTGCAGCCTGGCGTCGGAGATAAAGACGTGGGAGGACGGGTCGTGGGGGCAGGTCTTGGATGAGACCATGCCGTAGCACTCCCGGCAGAAAAAGGCGTGCTCGAAGAAGAGCGGCGTTATGCCGAGCTCGCCCGGCTCGAACTCGTCGAAGATGTGCTGGGCGTCGTATGTGCCGTAGAAGGAGCCGACGCCGGCGTGGTCGCGGCCGACTATAAAGTGGGTGCAGCCGTAGTTCTTGCGGCAGAGGGCGTGGAAGACCGCCTCCCTCGGGCCCGCGTAGCGCATCGCCGCCGGAAAGACCGCGAGCATGGTGCGATCCGTCGGGAAGTACCTGCTCAGGCTCGTCTCGTACGAGCGCATCCTGACGTCGGCCGGGACGTCGTCGTAGTCCGTCTCTCCGACGATGGGGTTCAGGAGGAGGCCGTCCACGGTCTCGAGCGCGCTCTTCTGGATGTGCTCGAGCGCGCGGTGGATGGGCCTGCGGGTCTGGAAGCCGACGACGCGCCGCCAGCCTTTCTCGCGGAAGACGGCCCTCAGCTCGCGCGGAGTGTAGTAGTGGCGGGGGAAGGGGCCGGGGTCGGGGGGCCGGAGCAGGGTGACCTCCCCGCCGAGCAGGACGTCCTCCCTGCGGTAGATCGCGGCGACGCCGGGGTGTTCCCGGTCCGTCGTCCTGTAGACGAGGGCGGCCTCGCGCTCCCTGTTGTAACGGTAGCGATCTCGCAGGCGCATGGTGGCGACCGGCTCGCCGGCGCCGTCGACGAGGGCTATCTCCGAGCCCTCCGTAAGCTCTCCCGCCCGCGCTTCGTCAACCGGCAACGTGACCGGCAGGGTCCAGACGAGACCGTTCGGGAGGCGCATGTCCTCAACCACGGACTCGTACGTCTCGCGGTCCATAAAGCCCTCGAGGGGGCTGAAGACGCCCGTCGAGATCATCTCCAGGTTGGAGAGCGTGCGCGCGCCCAACGCCACCTGCGGCATCTCGGCCGCCTCCCGCAGACGCTCCTGGCGCTCCTCGGCCCGCACCACCCGGTCGACCAGACGGCCGCCGTGGGGCTCGATGGGGCCGTCGCCGGGTGCCTTGCCGACCTCTATCGGCCGGGGTGCTTCGGCCGGGCGCGACGTGGCGTGGATGGCGTGGGCGGCGAGCTCGTAGTAGTAGGGGAGGCACCGCTCGTAGACCTCTTCGAGCTCCGCGGGGAGCTCGGGGTCTCGGCGGGTCGCCGGCTTGATGCCGGTGCTCTTCTCGGCGGCGTCGTGCCAGCCCTCCCAGCTGTCCCAGTGCTCGACGTCGCGCGACTCCCACGAGAGCGAGCCGGACCGGAACGGGATCTCCAGGTGCTCGCAGTAGGCGGCGAGCACGCCCTCCGGGTTCTCCGAGAACGTCATGGCGTCCACGACCGCGACGTCCTCGCCTCCACCCTCGGTCGCGTACCGGAAGAGCCTGTGGAGGTCCTCGTAGCCCGTCTCCTCGAAGGTGAAGTCCGGCCACATCTTGTAGAGGGAGACGAGCACGTACTTCGGGTCCCGCACGATGAACGTGTTGACGAACCGTGAGGCGAACCCGGGGCCGAGGACCCCCTTGGCCTGGTAGGCCATGTCCTTGACGAAGACGCGCTTCTCGCGGGGCGCGAGCACGTCCGCGAGGACCTCGTCGAAGGAGTAACCCGGTTTCGGCTCGGCGTCGGCGAAGCGCCCGCTCAGGCGGTCGGCGCCGTAGTAGTAGGCGTTGGAGAAGGGCTCGTGGAGGACCTCGAAGTCGTCGCGCTCGACAAAGACCCGCTCGAAGGCGGTCGAGATGGAGCGGGGCACCGCCCAGAGCGCTATCGGCCGGTCTTTGTTCAAGCCGCGGGTACCTCCCTCAGGCGGCCCGTCTCCACCTCGTAGACGAAGCCGCGCACGGCGTCCTTGTTGGGGATGAACGGGCTGGTCTTTATCCTCTCGATGGACTCGCGGACGTTCTCTTCGAGGTCGGGGAAAGCTTCGAGGGCGAAGGGCGGCCTGACACCGGTGTCGGCCTCTATCCCTTCCGCCACCTCCTCGTCGGAGAAGGTCAGCATCCCGCAGCCGGTGTGGTGGATCAGGATGATCTCCGTCGTCCCGAGCAGGCGCTGGGAGATAAGCAGCGACCGGATCTCGTCGTCCGTTATGACCCCGCCGGCGTTCCGGATGACGTGCGCGTCCCCGAGCTCCAGCCCGAGCATCCCGTGTACGTCGAGCCGCGCGTCCATGCACGCGACCACCGCAACCCCCTTCGCCGGTGGCAACGGCAGATCCTCCTTGTCGAAACCCCTGGCGTACTCCTCATTGTTCCTCAACAAATCGTCCGTAACGCTCATGCACCGCTCCTTTCTTTGAAGGTTTTGAGGTTCTAGGCTCTAGGTCACGGGCTCTGGGCGGGGTCCCGACTTCCCTCTCCTCGAGCCTAGAACCTTCAAGCCATGTTCGCCTTGAGCGCGTCCGCGAGCTGGTAGACGGGCGTCAGCGTCTCCGGGTTCTCCCGCTCCATGTAGCGCACGAACTCCTCCTCGCCTACAAAGTTCATCTTCGGGTTTGACGCCTTCTCCTCCCCGAGCACCGAATGCTCCCTGCCCTCGTAGTCGTGGCCGGGAAAGACCAGCAACTCGTCCGGCAGCGCCCTGTAGGTGTGGTAGAGGGTGTGGTACGCCCTGACCGCGTTGCCGTTCGGCAGGTCGGTCCGGCCGCAGGACCCTATGAGCAGCGCGTCGGCCGAGAGTATCCTACCCGGCAGCAACACGGAGACGAGGTCCTTGGCGTGCCCCGGCGTGTGGAGGAACTTCACCGGCAGCCCCCCGACTTGCAGCCGGTCCCCGTCCTCGACCCTGACGTCCACGCGACTCGCGGGGGCCTCCCTGTGCATGACGAGCTTCGCGATGGTCTTCTCCCTGACCTCGCGCGCCCCGGAGAAGTGGTCCGCGTGGGTGTGGGTGTCGATGACGTAGACGGCCTTGAGGCCGTGCTCGAAGACGGAGTCGAGCATAGCCTCGACCATCTCTACCTCAGGGTCCACGAGGGCCGCCTGCCGCGTCTCCCGGTCGGCGACGAGGTAGCCCAGGCAGCCCCGCTCGACCCTGAACTGCTCGAAGAGGTAGCCCTGCTCTTCTCTCCCCACGGTCCGCCTCCTCCCGAAAGGTGCCCCGGCGCAACTTCCCAGACGACCATCCGCGCCATGCGGGTATCCTAGACCAAACCGCCAACCGGCGTGCCCTCCGACATCCCCGCGGCCCGTCGAAGAGGATGCCGAACGACACATATTTCGGGATCCGCCAAAAAAATTCCCCCCGAACGCTTGACTACCCGTGCCGCTTCGCTTACAGTTCCGCTCGGTTTATACACCAAAATAGTAGACAATATAATAAAAGTACGCAAAGTAGACAAAGGGGAGAAACGATGAGGACATTCATATTGCTGGCGCTGGCGGGTCTCGGGGCGCAGTTGGTAGACGGGTCGCTTGGGATGGCGTACGGCGTCTCCTCGACGACGCTGCTGTTGTTCGTGGGGGTCGCGCCGGCGCTGGCTTCGGCGGCGGTTCACATCGCGGAAGTTGGGACGACGGCGGTGTCGGGGATCTCGCACGCGAGCTTCGGGAACGTGGACTGGTCCAAGATCGTGTGGATGGCGGTGCCTGGGGGCATCGGGGCGTTCGCCGGGGCGTACCTGCTGGTCTACGCCTCGACCGCCGAGGCGACGGCCGGGCTGGTCGAGCCCTTGGTGGCGATCATCCTGTTCTCCCTCGGCGTGTACGTGCTCTCCCGCTTCGCCTTCAGGCGCAACGAGCGTCCCGTCAACGTCAGGCCCGTCAGCCGCAAATTCCTCTCTCCCTTGGGCCTCGTGGCCGGGTTCCTCGACGCCTTCGGTGGCGGCGGGTGGGGCCCGATCTCCACGCCGACCCTCCTCTCCTCGGGCCGGATGGAGCCGCGCAAGGTCATCGGCACCGTCGACACCAGCGAGTTCGTGGTCGCCCTGTGCGCCAGCCTCGGTTTCCTCCTCAGCCTGAGCTTCGCCCAGATACCCTGGCAGGTCGTCGGCGCGCTCTTCGCCGGCGGTGTCATAGCGGCCCCCATAGCGGCCTGGATCGTCAAGAAGCTCCCGACGCGCATCCTCGGAACCGCGGTCGGTGGCGTCATCCTCATCGTCAACATGAAGACGTTCTTCGAGGCCATCGGCGTTACCGGTACCCCGGCGATCATCGGATACTTCCTGATCGTCGGCATCTGGGCTGCGGCCATCGCCTCCGCCATCGCCGGCATCCGTCGCGACCGGGCCGTCGGCGCGGAGACCCAGCCGGCATAAGCAGCTTCCCGGCTCTCAGCCGGGGCTGGACAGATCCAATAGGAATACGCGGCGGGATCGGGCTTCTGTCCGGCCCCGCCGCTCTTTCGTACAAGCGTCGAGCCTGGCACTGTTGTACCTTTCCCGCAAAGGGAGAGGAGTGCCAATGAAGACCGTCGAGTTCTACTACGATCTCGTCAGCCCGTACTCGTACCTGGCCCACCGCGAGGTCTCGCGCATCTGCGACGAGCACGGCGCAGAGCTGTCGCTCAGGCCGATGCTGCTCGGGGCCGTGCACAACGCCGTCGGCCTCCAGGCCCCGATAGAGACGGAGGCGAAGGCCCGCTACCAGGCGGAGGACATCCGGCGCTGGGCCGAGCACTACGGCCTGCCGATAGACTTCCCCGACCCTTTCCCGTTCCGGACCTTAAAGTCCATGCGCGCGGCGATGTTCCTCGAGGACCGGGGAGAGCTTGAGGCGTTTACCCGCGAGGCCTTCGACCTGTACTGGGAGGAGGGCGGCGCCCCGAAAGGCCTCCAAGAATCGGACGAGGACGGTCCCGTCTCCGAGGCGGTGCGCAGGATCGGGGCGGACCCCGACGAGGTCCTTGCGGGGGCGTCCGCCCCCGGGGCGAAGGAGGCGCTCAAGACCGCGACCGGCGAGGCGGTGGAGCGCGGAGTGTTCGGGGCGCCGGCTTTCTTCGTGGGGGACGAGATGTTCTGGGGGAACGACCGGCTGCACTTCGTAGAGGCGGCGCTCGGACGGAGCTGATAATTCGCGCCCCGGAACTCGCGCGCCGGAGGTTGTTGTTTTTCGTTTCCGCCGAGTACACCTACATGACCGGCATCTCCAACGGCGGCTACATGACCCGCCACGCGATAGAGAACACCCCCGAGCTCTACGACGGAAGCGTGGATTGAGAGGGCGTGCTGTGGCGCCGAGACGGGCCGAATCTGTTCACCCACTTGCCGCAGGGCCTGAGGCACTGGAACAAGTGCAAGACCTCGGCCGACACCGGGTACGAAACCACGCTTGCGAGCTCATGCGCCAAGCGGGCTACCCGAAGGGCTCGGAGTTCCTCTGGGAGGAGCACTACGCCGAGTACTGGGACCTCACAGCGCATCTACCGGGAGGAGTTCGACCCGCTTTACGACGGTGACAGGGAAGAGGCGGACAACACGCCGGGCCTCCCGTTCTGCCAGGAGTAGGCGAACGTCGAGGGCAGCTACGCGAACTACCAGTACAAGAAGCGGCCAACATAGGCAAGCCCATGCTCACCGTGACCGGCACCTACGACGTATTGTTGCCGATCCGCCTCCACTCGAACCGCTACCGCGCCCTCATCGAGAACGCCGGCAAGGGCAAGATGCACCGCTACTACAAGATCGAGAACGGTACCTACGTGGACTCCTACTTTAACCGCTATCGCACAGGACCGGAGTACGTGCGGCCGATCCTGCCGTGTTACTGGGCCACGTTCGAGGAGCTCGAGGAGTGGGTGGAGAAGGAGGGCGGCGACCCCCAGCCACCTGCCAACACGACGGTGCCGAGTCCGACGCCGGGGGCGACCCCGAGGAGGCCGCGTACACGACGCCTGGGCCCGAGGCGCCCTAGAAGACGCTTGCGGTCTCGCCGGCGGAAAGCCCCTGCACGGGACCGGAGATGCCCCCTATACTGGCACGGGGGGCGCCAAAGCCCGGGTCGCCAGGCCCTGAGACGGGGGTGAGAGAGTGGGAGAAGCTTCTATCGTGCCGGGACCCCTGGCCGTCAACGTGGACCTGACGGGCCATGGCGCGCTCGTTACGGGGGCCGCCAGCGGCATCGGCCGGGCCGTGGCCGGGCGGCTCGCGGCGGCTGGTGCTGCGGTGACGGTGCTCGACCTCGACCGCGAGGCCGCGGAGAGGGTGGCGGGGGATATCGGGGGTGAGGCGTTGCAGGCCGACCTCTCGGACTACGGGGTGCTCGACTCTTTAGAGTTCGAGGCCGACATCGTGGTGAACAACGCGGGCGTCCAGCACGTGGCCGCCATCGAGGAGTTCCCGCCGGAGAGGTTTTCGATGATGATGCGGCTTATGCTTGAGGCCCCGTTTCGTATCGTGCAGAAGGCGCTGCCGGGGATGTACGAGGGGGGCTGGGGGCGGGTCATAAACATCTCATCGGTGCACGGGCTGCGGGCCTCCCCGTACAAGGCCGCGTACATCTCGGCCAAGCACGGGCTGGAGGGACTCTCGAAGGTGATCGCGCTGGAGGGCGGACCCAAAGGCGTCACGAGCAACACCATCTGCCCGGCGTACGTGAGGACGCCGCTCGTCGAGGGCCAGATCGCGGACCAGGCGCGAACGCGCGGTATCTCCGAGAAGGATGTGATCGAGAAGGTCATGCTGACGGGTCCCGCCATCAAGCGCCTGATCGAACCGGAGGAGGTCGCCGAACTCGCCGCCTTCCTCTGCACCGAGCAGGCCTCGTTCGTTACCGGCGCCTCCCTGACGATGGACGGCGCCGCAACCGCCCAGTGGTAGAAGAGAGAGGGGAGTGGCGATGACCGAGACGGCCGAGGGCACGCTTCTTTGGGAGCCTTCCCGAGAATTCAAGGCGAACGCGACCATCACCCGCTACATGGAGTGGCTCGGAAGGGAGAAAGACCTCTCTTTCGAGGACTACACCGACCTCTGGGAGTGGTCCGTGACGGACGTCGAGGGCTTCTGGGCGAGCCTGTGGGAGTTCTTCGACGTCCAGTCTTCAGAGCCCTACGAGGCGGTGCTGGGACGGCGTGAGATGCCCGGGGCCGAGTGGTTCCCCGGGGCCGAGCTGAACTACGCCGAGCACATCTTCCGCAACGCCCACCAGAACGGGCCGGCCCTCGTTCACGCCTCCGAGCTGCGCCCGCTGGGGGAGACGTCCTGGCGGGAACTGGAGACCAGGGTCGCCGCCTTCGCCGCCGGTCTCTCCGGGATGGGTGTTGGGCGCGGCGACCGGGTCGTGGCGTACCTGCCGAACGTGCCCGAGGCCGTCGTCGCGTTTCTGGCGTGCGCCTCTCTGGGCGCGGTATGGTCGAGCGCCTCGCCGGACTTCGGGGCGGGGAGCGTCGTCGACCGTTTCAAGCAGATCGGGCCGAAGGTCCTCGTGGCCTGCGACGGCTACCGCTACGGGGGTAAGGACTTCGACCGGACCGACGTCGTGGCGCGGCTGCAGGCGGAGATACCAACGCTCCAGAAGACCGTCCTCCTCCCCTACCTTGACGAGGCCGCCGACGCAGAAGCCCTCGACGACGCCGTCCTCTGGGACGACCTGCTCGGGGAGAACGAGGGTGCCGCGCTCCGCTTCGAGCGCGTCCCATTCGACCATCCCCTCTGGGTGCTCTACTCGTCGGGGACGACGGGCTTGCCGAAGGCCATCGTCCACAGCCAGGGCGGCGTCCTGCTCGAGCACCTCAAGAAGGCCCGGCTGCACATAGACCTCGGCCCGGACGACCGCTTCTTCTGGTTCACGACCACCGGTTGGATGATGTGGAACCTGCTCGTCGGCGGCCTGCTCGCGGGGGCCGCCATCGTCCTCTACGACGGCAGCCCCGCCCAGCCCGACATGAACAGGCTCTGGAGGCTCGCCGAAGAGACCGGCATGACCCACTTCGGGACCAGCGCAGGCTACCTGACGGGCTGCATGAAGGCCGAGGTAGAGCCGGGACGAAACTTCGACCTCTCGGCGCTCAAGGGCGTTGGCTCGACCGGCTCCCCGCTCCCGCCTGAGGGCTTCGGGTGGGTCTACGGGCACGTCAAGGAGGACCTCTGGCTCTACTCGACCAGCGGCGGCACGGACCTGTGCACCGCGTTCGTCGGCGGGGTTCCGCTGCTGCCGGTGCGGGCGGGGGAGCTCCAGGCGCGGTCTCTCGGGGCTGCGGTACACGCCTTCGACCCCGACGGCAGGCCCGTCGTCGGCGAGGTTGGGGAGATGGTCATAACCCAGCCCATGCCGTCCATGCCCGTCTTTCTGTGGAACGATCCCGAGGGCGAGCGCTACAGGGAGAGCTACTTCGACGTGTATCCCGGCGTGTGGCGTCACGGGGATTGGATCCTCATAAACGGCCGCGGCGGCTGCGTCATCTCCGGGCGTTCGGACTCGACCATAAACCGCGGCGGCGTCAGGATAGGGACCAGCGAGATCTACTCCGCCGTAGAGGGCGTTGAGGAGGTCGCCGACAGCCTCGTCGTGGACATACCGAAGCCCGGCGGAGACTCCTTCATGCCCCTCTTCGTCGTTCTGCAAGAGGGTACGGAGTTGACCGACGACCTCAAGAGAAAGATAAACAGCAGCATCAAGGAGCGGACCTCCCCGCGCCACGTGCCGAACGAGATCTTCGCCGTCCCCGAGGTCCCGAAGACCCTCAACGGCAAGAAGCTCGAAGTCCCGGTCAAGAAGATCCTCTCGGGAACCCCGCCGGACGAGGCCGCCAGCCGCGACTCCCTGAGCAACCCGGAATCCCTGGACCGCTTCGCCGAGCTCTCGCAGAAGCTTTCCTAAAGGCTTCAGGCATCGAGCCTCAGGTTCTGAGGTTCTAGGTGTTGCGGAGGGAGGGTATCGCGGAGACGTATCTCTGCGAGACTGGCCGTGGCGGCGGTGCCCGGCTCCAAAAGGCGCACCCCTGAAGCCTGAAAGCCTCGGCGTCGGAGGCGACCTGTAACCAACCTGGAGCCAGCAAGCGCCGTTTGACTCGGATTGCAGGCTGCTTTAGGCTGCCTCAGAGGTTGCTTGGGGAAGGGGGTATGCGTAGCTCGGGATACGCAGTATGTGCGCAGGACGTTACCAACCCAAAGAGAGTTCTGGACAGGGGTGATGGGGGAGATGCATGGCTAACGCGGGCGCGGTAAACCAGGAGGCGCCGGAGAGATCCATCCTGAAAGTGGCCCTGACGGCGCTGGCGGGGTCCAGCATCGAGTGGTACGACTTCTTTATCTACGGGACGGCGGCGGCGCTCGTCTTCCCGAACCTCTTCTTCCCCGGTTTCGGGGACACGGGCGCGACCATCCTCTCGTACTCGACCTTCGCCGTCGCTTTCGTGGGGAGGCCGGTGGGCGGGCTCATCTTCGGGCACTTCGGGGACAAGTTCGGGCGCAAGAGGGCGCTGGTTACGGCCCTGGTCCTGATGGGCATAGGCACGACGACGATTGGGCTCCTGCCAGGCTACGCTACCATCGGCATCCTGGCGCCTATCCTGCTCGTCACGATGCGCTTCTTGCAGGGTATTTGCATCGGCGGCCAGTGGGGCGGGGCTGTGCTCCTCGCGACGGAGAGCGCCCCGGCCGAGAAGCGCGGCTTCTACGGGAGCTTCGCCCAGATGGGCGTTCCCGTGGCCGTGCTCATCTCCAACATCATCTTCCTGATCATCGCCGCCACCTTGGGCGACGGGGCGCTTGTCGCGTGGGCCTGGCGGATTCCGTTCCTCTTGAGCGTCCTGCTCATCGGGCTCGGGCTCTACATCCAGCTCAAGCTGGAGGACACGCCGGCCTTCAGGCACCTGCAGGAGTACCGCGAGCAGACCCAGTCAGAGGAGGAGCGGCGTGAGGCCGAGGAGGCCGCGGGCTCCCCGGTGTGGGAGGTCTTGAGGACATACCCCAAGGAGATAGCGCTCGCCGCCGGCGCCTTTATCGCCATAAACGCCAACTTCTACATCCTCATAACCTACATCCTCGACTACGCGACCGGCGACGAGGTCGGGCTGCCGCAGTCGACGGTCTTGACGGCCGTCCTGATCTCCTCGGTGGCGGGCCTCCTCGCCATCGCGGGCTTCGCCGCCCTCTCCGACGTCATAGGGCGCCGCATACCCTACATGGCCGGCGCCGCCCTGCTCGGCCTGTGGGGCCTCTTCGCCTTCTGGCCGCTCGTGGACAGCGGCAACCCGGGCCTGCTGGTCCTGGCGCTCGTCGTGGGTCAAATCTTTTTGAGCATGATGTACGGGCCGCAGGCGGCGTTCTACTCGGAGATCTTCTCGACCAAGGTCCGCTACTCCGGGGCCTCGATGGGGTACCAGATCGGCTCGGTCTTCGGCGGCGCCCTCGCCCCCATAATCGCGACAGTCCTCCTGACCGCCACGGGCACCTCCTTCTCCGTCGGCGCCTACATGGCCTTCGTCTGCGCCATTACCGGCGTCTGCGCCTTCCTGCTCTCCGAGACCTACGGCCGCGACATGGACGAGACTGCGGAGACCTCCCCCGGCCGCGCAACCGCCGCCGGGACGCAGGAGCCGACCACGTAACCACACCACGAACGCCGCAACCAAGATGCCTCCCGCGGTCGAAGCGGGAGGCATCTCGCGCGACAGAGGAGCGAGACCTTGTACGAGACCATCCTCTTCGAGAGGTCGGATGGCGTCGCCGACGTCGCCCTGGACCGCCCGAAGAAGCTAAACGCCTTCGACGCCACGATGCACGAGGAGCTGTACGCCGCCCTCGACGACATCGCATCCGATGACGAGGTGCGCTGCGTCGTGCTGCGGGGGGAGGGGCGCGGCTTCTCCGCCGGCGCCGACCTCGCCGGGATCATCGAAAACGCCGAAGGCGACCCCGACCTCGGCGAGTACCTGCGCCGCACCTACAGCCGCCTGGTCAAACGGATGGTCTCCATGGAGAAGCCCGTCGTCGCCTCCCTCCACGGCCCGGTCTACCGGG
>CADCUW010000356.1 GCA_902805985.1 uncultured Rubrobacteraceae bacterium | reverse complement strand
CCCGCTAACGGGCGAAGGTTCCGGCGGACGGCGCCGCCTTGTTCGTGACCGGAACCACCGGGAACTGGCGCGCCATCACGGCGTCCCAGGCGCGGTCCGGTAGCAGCCGGCGTATCCAGGAGTAGACGTGGGCGCTGGTCCCCACCTTGTAGCGGGTCCGCGGCCGGTCGGCCTCCACCGCCCGCAGGATCACCCTCGCCACGTCCCCGGCCTCGATGATGCCGTAGCCCCCGCCCGAGAACATCCGCTCGGTCGTGCGGGCCATGTTCTCCTTGAAGGCGGCGTAGGGGCTCCCGGGACCGGTGTCGCGCATGGTCGCGTTGATCTTGGTGGCGAAGGGGGTGCGCACCCCGGTCGGCTGGACGAGGACCACGTCCACCCCGAAAGCCCCGACCTCCATCCGCATCGCGTCCGAGAGCGCCTCGACGGCGTACTTGCTCGCGTGGTACGCGCCAGCCCCCGGCGCCACGAACGTGCCGCCCACCGAGCCCACGTTCACGATCCTCCCGTACCCCCGCCCGCGCATGCCGGGCAAGACCAATTGCCCCATCCGCAAGAGCCCGAACACGTTGGTCTCGAACTCGCGCCGCACGTCGTCCATCCCTAGCTCCTCGGCCGGCCCGTTCAACCCGTAACCGGCGTTGTTCACCAGCACGTCAACCGACCCATGCTCCGCCTCGACCCGCCGCACCGCCTCGACCATCGACCCCTCGTCCGTCACGTCGAGCCGAAGCCCGCGCAAACCCTCGGCCCCCACTGCCGCCAGACCCTCCTGCCGGCGCGCCGAGGCGTAGACGACGGCCCCCTCCGCCGCCAGCGCCAGCGCGGTGGCCCTGCCGATGCCCGAAGACGCCCCCGTGACCAGCGCGACCTTCCCATCCAGCGTCCCCACAACGGCCTCCTTGTTTGCTCAACACTCGTTGACATATGTGAGGGTACATCGGCGAGCGGGGTATGTCAACGAGTGTTGATTGAGTCTGTTAGACTCCGACGAGTGGGGAGATGGCTGGCGTCGGACGCGGGACTGGTTGGGAGGGATCTCGATGGGGCGGAAGGTCACGGGCGGGGGTGGGCGAAGGCGGGACGCCGCGGCCACGCGGGCGGAGATCCTGGAAGCCGCGTGCGTGCTCTTTACCCGCGACGGCTACGACCACGTCGGGATGCGGGACGTGGCGGGTGTTGTCGGGGTAGATGCCGCCCTCGTCGTCCGGTACTTCGGCTCGAAGGAAGGACTGTTCGCGGAGGCGATCTCGGCGGGCTTCGCGCTCGGCGAGGATCTGCTCTTCGGCGGCCGGGACGGTTTCGGCGAGCGGCTCGCCCGTTACGTCCTGGAGAAGGAAGAAAAGGAAGGGTTCGATCCCATGCTCATCCTGCTTCGTTCGGCGCCCAACCAGCGCGCCGCCGTCCTCCTGCGCGAGGGTCTCGAAGGGCAGTTCATGCGCCCGCTCGCGCGGTGGCTAGGAGGGGAGAAGGCTCCCGAAAGGGCCGGCCTGATCGTCGCCGCCCTGTTCGGGCTTGCGTTTATGCGCGACGTGGTGCGCAGCGGCTCTCTGACGCAGGCCGAGACAGAGGACTTGGTCGCCCTGGTCGCACCCGTCCTGCAATCCTACGTGGACGGACCGGAGACCTGAACCACGCTTTGCCCCGGACACGTCCGCGATCGGCGATCCCCGATCAGAGAAGCGTAGAAGACCCCGACCGCTCCAGGTTGAGGGCGAGCAGGTTCTTGAGGACGTCCTCATCGGGGATGTCGACGGGCGGATCCTAGCCGCGGAGACCGCCACGTCGGGTTTGAGCGGGCGCGACCGGTGTAACCGTTGCTCCCATCTCACTCGTCTAACGGAGCAAGGGAAACGTTCGGCGCGAGAAAGGTGGGGTACGGCGATGGGCAGAAAGAAGAAGAGCGGAGGCGAGAAGGTGGGGTACAGGGTCGCCGGGCGGGTGACGGAGACGGCCGGGATAATGTCCGGGGACGCGGACCTCGAGGCAGAGGGCCGGACGACGGCGCGCAGCGCGGACAGGACCACCTACACGGTTACGCCCCGTGATGGGGGAGGATGGAGCGTGCAGGCCGAGGGCGCCAGCCGGGCGACGAGCGTTCACGACTCCAAGGACGAGGCGGTCTCAAGGGCCAAGAAGCTGGCGGGGGACCGCCCGCCGAGCCAGCTCCTCGTCTACAAGAAGGACGGGACCGTCCAGTCCGAGCAGACCTACGGGTAGCTCTGGCGCCCGGACGCCGGGCCGCGTAAGATTCCGAGGGAGAAGTCAGTCCGCCTTCCGGGAGGAGCGAGATGGGGCGTAGGATCTTTTTTGCCACGCTGACGGCAGGCCTCCTGCTCGCTTTGGGCGGTGGGGCCGCGTTCGCGGCGGTTCTGGAGGGTACGCCGGGCGCGGACCGCCTGAGGGGCACGGACGGCCCGGACACGCTCCTCGGCGCCGACGGGAAGGACACCCTCGATGGCGGGGACGGGCCCGACGTGCTGCGGGGGCAGGGGGGCAACGATACCCTCTACGACGAGGCCGGCGACGACGTCCTGCGCGGTGGGCTGGGCGCCGACACCTTCGGGGGCAACCCGGGAGACGACAAGGTCTTCGGGGGGCCTGGCGACGATCTCATCCTCGATGACGCGGGCAGGGACCAGTTCGCCGGGGAGGACGGCGACGACGTCATAGCCGTCCCCGGCTTCGGCCCCGGGCCCCCGGGCCTCCCCTCCGAGCCCGACGTGATCTCCTGCGGTGCCGGCGACGACCGGGTGACGGCCCACTTCTCCGACCTCGTCGCCACGGACTGCGAAGAGGTGCGCCGTATCGGCTAGAGCCGTAGTCCCAGCGAACGCCGTAGGGGCGGTGCGCATCCCGCCATTCGCGGCGACCGCAAAGCCCGATGCTAGACTGGCGCCGTGACCCTGGGGAAGACCATCCGCGCCGACGTCGTCGGGAGCCTGCTCAGGCCGCCCGAGCTGCTCGACGCGCGCGGGCGCTACGCGGCAGGGGAGATCCCCGCTCCCGAGTTCAAGCGGATCGAAGACCGGGCGGTTGACCGGGCGATCTCGCTTCAAGAACGCGCGGGCCTACCCGTGGTGACGGACGGCGAGATGCGCCGCGAGTCGTTCCAGAGCCAGCTGGTCGAGGCGGTGGAGGGCTTCTCCGGCCACACCATCGACGCCTGGCTGTGGGGGGACTGGCACGGCGACGAGGCGGTGGGGGACAAGAACACGGAGCGCCCGCGGGAACTGGGCGTCGTCGGCAAGCTGCGCAGGCGCCGCCACCTCTCGGTCGAGGAGTTCGTCTACGCCAGGGCTCGGACGGACAGGGTCGTCAAGGTCACGCTCCCGAGCCCGAGCATGTACGCGAACCTGTGGTCGCCCGAGCTGTCGAGGGAGGCGTACCCTACGCTGGACCTCTTTCTGGAGGACGTCGCGGAGATCCTGCGCGAGGAGGTGGACGAGCTTGTCCGCCTCGGCGCCGGGTACATCCAGCTCGACGCCCCGCACTACCCGCTCCTGCTCGACCCGAAGACCCGCGGCTTCTACGAGGAGCGCGGCTGGCCCTTCGAGCGCTGGATGTCCCGCGGCGTCGAGCTTGACAACCACGTCATAGGGGACCATCCCGGCGTCACGTTCGCTTTCCACCTCTGCCGGGGCAACCAGGGGAGCCGCTGGCTCGTCTCAGGCTCCTACGAGCCGCTCGCGGAGGCCCTCTTCGCCAACGTCAACGCCCAGCGGCTCATGCTCGAGTACGACGACGAGCGCAGCGGGACCTTCGAGCCCCTCGCCCACGTCCCCGAGGATAAGACGGCGGTCCTCGGCCTTGTCACCACGAAATCCGGAAGACCCGAGACGCCCGAGGAGCTGGAGGCACGCATCAGGGAGGCCTCGAAGTACGTTCCCCTGGAGCGTCTCGCCCTCAGTCCCCAGTGCGGCTTCGCGACCTCCGTCGTCGGCAACGCGTTGAGCATCGAGGACGAGGAGCGCAAGCTCGGGGCCATCGCGCGGACGGCGGAGAACGTCTGGGGGTGACCCTAGCGAAAGCCCCGCGTGCGGCGCGCGGCTTCTGGTAAGCTGGCGCAGAGACGAGTGGGTTGCGAGGGAAAGGACCGGGCGTATGCTGCGGGTAAGGGATGCCATGACGCGGGACGTCGTAACGTTGGGGCCGGACGCGAGCGCGGCCGAGGCGTGGAGGCTGTGCCGGGAGAGGAACATCCGGCACCTGCCGGTGGTCGACGAGGGACGGCTGGTGGGCCTCGTCTCCGATCGGGACCTCAGGGACACGAGCCCGCCGCGCGGCTCGACCGGGGAGCGGGACGCGCTTAACTGGAGCAGGCTCGGGGACATCATGAGCACGGGTCTCTCCACCATCCACCCGCTCGACACCATAGATCACGCCGCAAGAGAGCTCCACGACCGAAAGATCGGCTGCCTCCCCGTCGTCGCCGACGGCGGCCTCGTCGGCATCATCACCTCCTCGGACATGATGCGGACCCTCATAGATCTCGTCGGCGCGCGCGACCGCGGGAGCTGGGTCGAGGTCGAGGTCCCGAACGAACCGGGCCAGCTCGCCAACGTGACGGACGTGATCCGGGAGAAAAAGGTCAACATCGGCGGCGTCTTCCTCTCCCCGGCCTACCGCGCCAGCAACCGCCTCATCGTCTTCCGCCTCGAAACCACGAATCCCTCCGGCATCGTGAAGGCCTTCGAAGCCGCCGGCTACAACGTCACGACGGTGGAAGCGTCCTCCAACCCGGAGCCGACGCTGGAAGAGGCATAAAGGTT